>NZ_NOIW01000063.1:0-34715 GCF_002708645.1 Sphingobium sp. IP1 | reverse complement strand
CCCCCAATGACCCGCCCTATCTGAAGGGCCTCAACGAACCGCAGCGTCAGGCTGTACTGACCACGGAGGGACCGGTGCTGGTGCTGGCCGGCGCGGGCACGGGCAAGACCGCAGCGCTCACCGCCCGCCTCGCCCATCTGGTCGCGACCCAGCGCGCCTGGCCCTCGGAAATCCTGGCCGTGACCTTCACCAACAAGGCGGCACGGGAAATGCGCGAGCGCGTCGGCCGGATGATCGGCCCGGCGGTCGAGGGCATGCCCTGGCTTGGCACCTTTCACGCGATCGCCGCCAAGATGCTGCGCCGCCATGCCGAACTGGTGGGCCTTCAGTCCAATTTCACCATCCTCGACACCGACGACCAGTTGCGCCTGATGAAACAGCTGATCCAGGCGGAGGGGATTGACGAGAAGCGCTGGCCCGCCCGCCAGCTCGCCGGCCTGATCGACCAGTGGAAGAATAAGGGCCTCACCCCGGAGGAAGTCGGTGCCGGCGAGGCCGAGGGCTATGCCCATGGCAAGGGGCAGAAGCTGTACGCCGCCTATCAGGCTCGTCTGCGTGAAGTGAATGCCTGTGATTTCGGTGACTTGCTGCTCCACTCTCTCACCATCTTGAAGCGCCACCGCGACGTGCTGGAGCAATATCAGCAGCGCTTCAAATATATCATGGTGGACGAATATCAGGACACCAACTCCAGCCAGTATCTCTGGCTGCGGCTGCTCGCCCAGACCCGCAAGAATATCTGCTGCGTCGGTGACGACGACCAGTCCATCTATTCATGGCGTGGCGCAGAAGTCGCCAATATCCTGCGGTTCGAAAAGGATTTTCCGGGCGCCGTGATCGTCCGGCTGGAACAGAATTACCGCTCCACCCCGCATATCCTGGGCGCCGCCTCCGGGGTGATCGCGGAAAATGGCAATCGCCTGGGCAAGACCCTATGGACCGACATCGACGTCGGCGAAAAGGTGCGCGTGCTTGGCGTGTGGGACGGGCCGGAGGAAGCCCGCCGCGTCGGCGACGAGATCGAGGCGATCGCCCGCGCCGGTGGATCGCTCGACGAGGTCGCGATCCTCGTCCGTGCCCAGCACCAGACCCGCGAATTCGAAGACCGCTTCATCCAGATCGGCCTGCCCTATCGCATCGTCGGCGGCTTCCGCTTCTATGAGCGCGCCGAAATCCGCGACGCGCTCGCCTATCTGCGCCTCGTCAACCAGCCGGCCGACGACCTGGCGTTCGAGCGGATCGTCAACGTGCCGAAGCGCGGCCTGGGCGACAAGGCGGTCGAGAAGCTGCATCGGCTGGCGCGCGCGGAGGGCATTCCCCTCGCCCTCGCCGCCGCCCGCATCCTCGACACCGACGAACTGACGCCCCAGGCGCGCCGTTCGCTCGGCGCCTTCATCGGCGACCTCGCCCGCTGGCGCGATCGCGCCGCACAACTGCCCCATGCCGAACTGGCGCGCCAGATCCTGGACGAAAGCGGCTATACCGCCACGCTGCAGGCCGAGCGCTCGACCGAAAGCGCCGGGCGGCTCGAAAACCTCAATGAACTCACTCGCGCGATGGAGGAATATGAGACGCTGGGCGCCTTCCTCGAACATGTCAGCCTGGTCATGGACAATGAGGCGCAGCAGGACGAGCAGAAGCTCACCATCATGACCATCCACGCCGCCAAGGGCCTGGAATTCGACAATGTCTTCCTCGCCGGCTGGGAGGAAGGCATCTTCCCCTCGCAGCGCGCGCTGGACGAAGGCGGGCTCAACAGCCTGGAGGAGGAACGGCGCCTCGCCTATGTGGCGATCACCCGCGCGCGCAAGCGCTGCACCATCCTCCATGCCGCCAACCGCCGCATCTATGGCCAGTGGACCAGTAGCATCCCCTCCCGCTTCGTCGGCGAATTGCCGCCCGAACATGTGGATGAGGAAAGCAGCATGTCCGGCGGCGCCTCGCTCTGGCGCGCCAACTGGTCCGAACGGGACGATCCCTTCGCCAATGTCGCGCGCGGCTCGTCGCGCGGCCCCGGCTGGCAGCGCGCCCAGACCAGCGGCCAGTTCAGCCGCGAACCCGTGCGGATCGTCGAAGCCCGCACCTCCGCCGTGTCGCTCGGCAACAAGGGCCGCGACGATGTGGCCGTCGGCCAGCGCGTCTTCCACCAGAAATTCGGCTATGGCGCGATCGCCGCGATTGAGGGCAACAAGCTGGAAATCGACTTCGAAACCGCCGGCCGCAAGCGGGTGATGGACAGCTTCGTCACGCTGGCCTGAACGGCGTTGCCCCGTCCTCATTCGCGAAGGCGGGAATGGCCTAAGAGGGTGGCTTACGGCCATTCCTCCCCGGCACGGGGAGGGGGACCGCTCGCGCAGCGAGTGGTGGAGGGGCACAGGCCGGATAGCGCAGCGTTAATAGGCTCCTGCCCCTCCGTCAGGCGCTCCGCGCCTGCCACCTCCCCGTGCCGGGGAGGAATGACTGCGATTGGTCATCAGCCGTCAGAACCCGACATCGCCATTGCAAGCGTAGTGAAATTTGCCACCAACCGACACCGCAGCCAGCCCGACCGAATCCGAAGGCCATCAACGCAATCCCATGGGGCGCGTGTGCATGATGCTATGTGAAGAAAAATGGTGGAGCCTAGCGGGATCGAACCGCTGACCTCCTGCATGCCATGCAGGCGCTCTCCCAGCTGAGCTAAGGCCCCATCCTGATACGGCGCGAACCGCGTCCCGATGGATCAGACCATGTCCGGCACAAGCCGTCGGCCGAAAAATTGGTGGAGCCTAGCGGGATCGAACCGCTGACCTCCTGCATGCCATGCAGGCGCTCTCCCAGCTGAGCTAAGGCCCCATCCTGATACGGCGCGAACCGCGTCCCGATGGATCAAACCATGTCCGGCACAAGCCGTCGGCCGAAAAAATTGGTGGAGCCTAGCGGGATCGAACCGCTGACCTCCTGCATGCCATGCAGGCGCTCTCCCAGCTGAGCTAAGGCCCCGTACCATCTTGAGGCGCCGTTGGGTCCGGCGCCTCGGAGGTCGCTGCCTCTAGGATCAGGCGATCCCGTTGGCAAGCAGAATTTTCACTTAATTGTCGTCGTCGCCGTCATCATTGCCGGCATCGACGCCCAGGTCGTCATCGCCGCCCAGATCGACGTCATTATCCGGCGAATCGCCGTCATCATCGACGTCCAGATCGATGTCCAGATCATCGTCCGCCGTCTCCAGCTCGCCATCGGCCGTTTCCACGACCTTCTTGGGCGCGGCCTCTTCATAGGGCAGCGGCTGCTTCGACTTCAGCACCGGTTCGGGCTCCCAGGCGGCGCCGCAGTTGATGCAGGTCACCGGGTCATCCTTGCCCAGGTCATAGAAGCGAGTCGCGCATTTCGGGCAGGTCCGCTTCGTGCCCCATTCAGCCTTCACCATGTCCGGCCTGTTCCTTCTTCGATGCTCAAACAGAAATCACGCGGCGCGACGGAAGTCGGCCACGAAACGTCGGGCGCCTTGCCATAGCGAAACCGCGCTGTCAAAAGCCGGGCGCATTTTTTCGGTTCCAAGATGATGGATACCCTGTGACCAGCCATAATGACCAACCCAGCCCGATGACCTTCACCGCCGCCCCTGCCCTGTCCGGCAGCGTCGCGGTTCCGGGCGACAAGAGCATTTCCCACCGTTCGCTGATGCTGTCCGCCCTGGCCGTGGGCGAAAGCCGGGTCGAAGGCCTGCTGGAGGGCGAGGATGTGCTGGCCACCGCGGCCGCGATGCGCGCCATGGGCGCCGACATCCAGCGCGACGATGACGGCATCTGGCATATTCATGGCGTCGGCGTCGGCGGCCTGCTCCAGCCGCACGAAGCGCTCGACATGGGCAATAGCGGCACCTCGACCCGCCTGCTGATGGGCCTGGTCGCCAGCCATGGCATCACCGCCACCTTCGTGGGCGACGCATCCCTCAGCAAGCGCCCGATGGCGCGCGTCACCGAACCACTCTCCCGCGTCGGCGCCAGCTTCACCACCAGCCCCGGCGATCGCCTGCCGCTGACCATGACCGGCGCCTGCCCGGCCGTGCCGCTCGACTACACCCTGCCGGTCGCCTCGGCCCAGGTGAAGTCGGCGATCCTGCTCGCCGGCCTCAACACCCCCGGCATCACCCGCGTGGTCGAGCCGATCCCGACCCGCGACCATAGCGAACGCATGCTCAAGGGCTTCGGCGCAGACCTTGAGGTCGAGGTCCAGGCCGACGGCACCCGGATCATCACGCTCAAGGGCGAGGCCGAACTCAAGCCGCAGAATATCGTCGTGCCCGGCGACCCCTCGTCGGCCGCCTTCCCGATGGTCGCGGCGCTGCTGGTGCCGGGGTCACAGGTGACGATCGCCAATGTCGGCCTCAACGCCACCCGCGCGGGCCTGATCGACCTGCTGCGCGAAATGGGCGGATCGATCGAGATCATCAACGCCCGTGAAGTCGGCGGCGAGCCGGTCGGCGACCTGGTCGTCACCGCCTCCGCCCTCAACGGCGTCGAGCCCGATCCCGCCCGCGCGCCCAGCATGATCGACGAATATCCCGTCGCCTTCGTCGCCGCGGCGTTCGCGCATGGCCGCAGCATCTTCCGCGGCCTCGACGAACTGCGCGTCAAGGAATCGGACCGCATCGCCACCATGGCCACCGGCCTGCGCGCGATCGGCGTCACGGTCGAGGAACTGGAGGACGGTCTCATCATCGAAGGCAGCGGCGGCCAGCCCCTGCCCGGCGGCGGCCCGATCGCCACCAGGCTCGACCACCGCATCGCCATGAGCTTCGCGGTCGCCGGCCTGGTCTCGCGCGATGGCGTCACCATCGACGACATGCGCCCGGTCGCGACCAGCTTCCCGACCTTCACCACCCTGCTCCAGACGCTGGGAGCGATCGCATGATCATCGCCGTCGACGGCCCCGCCGCGTCGGGCAAGGGCACGATCGCCAAGGCGCTGGGCCGCCATTACGGCCTGCCGGTGCTCGACACCGGTCTGCTCTATCGCGCGGTCGGCCTGTCCGTGCTGAAGAATGGCGGCGATCCGGATCATCAGGCCGACGCGCTGGCCGCCTGCGGCTTTGACGACGCCATCCTGGCCGATCCGGCGCTGCGCAGCGAAGCGGTCGGCAGCCTCGCCTCGCGCGTGTCGGTGCATCAGAGCGTGCGCGACGCGCTGGTCCAGCGCCAGCGCGACTTCGCCACCCAGCCGGGCGGCGCCATCCTCGACGGGCGCGACATCGGCACCGTGATCGCGCCGGATGCCGACGCCAAGATCTTCGTCACCGCCAGCGTCCATGTCCGCGCCGAACGCCGTTTCAAGGATGCCCAGGCCCATGGCGGCGCGCCCGACATGGACAGCCTGATCGCCGATATCCAGGCGCGTGACACCCGCGACATGAGCCGCGACCATGCCCCGCTCAAGGTGGCCGATGGCGCCGACTTGCTAGATACCAGCAATTTGACTATAGACGCCGCCGTCCAGAGGGCCATCGCGCTTGTGGACGCCCAGCTTGAAGGTCGCCCGTAGGCGTGTGACCCGATAAGGCGCGCGGAAATTCCGGGCGCCCTTTTCGCTTTTCCAGGCTTGGCGTTCCAACGCCCAACCCCTTGGATACGCAGGCGGTATTCGGCCGCATGCGTGGTTTGGCCAAAGACCATCGGACACAACCGATTGGCCAGCAATGATGAGTGAAGGACCAACCATGGCCTCTACGGCATTCCCCTCGCGCGACGATTTCGCCGCGCTTCTCAATGATTCTCTCGGTGGCGAAGACGGCGGCTTTGAAGGCCGCGTCGTAAAGGGCACCGTTACCGGCATCGAAAACGACATGGCGCTGATCGACGTCGGCCTGAAGTCGGAAGGCCGCGTGCCGCTGCGCGAATTCGCTGCTCCCGGCCAGAAGGCTGACCTCAAGGTCGGCGACGAAGTCGAAGTCTATGTCGACCGCGTCGAAAACGCCCATGGCGAAGCCATGCTGTCGCGCGACCGCGCTCGCCGCGAAGCCGCCTGGGACAAGCTCGAAGCCGAGTTCACCGAAAGCGCCCGCGTCGAAGGCGTCATCTTCGGCCGCGTCAAGGGTGGCTTCACCGTCGACCTCGACGGCGCCGTCGCCTTCCTGCCCGGCTCGCAGGTCGACATCCGCCCGGTTCGCGACGTCACCCCGCTCATGGACATCCCGCAGCCCTTCCAGATCCTCAAGATGGATCGCCGTCGTGGCAACATCGTCGTGTCGCGTCGCGCCATCCTGGAAGAAACCCGCGCCGAACAGCGCTCGGGCCTGATCCAGACCCTGGCCGAAGGCCAGATCATCGAAGGCGTCGTCAAGAACATCACCGACTATGGTGCGTTCGTTGATCTGGGCGGCATCGATGGCCTGCTGCACGTCACCGACCTGTCGTACAAGCGCATCAACCACCCGAACGAGATGATCAACATCGGTGACACCGTCCGTGTCCAGATCATCCGCATCAACCGCGAAACCCAGCGCATCAGCCTCGGCATGAAGCAGCTGGAAAATGATCCGTGGGAAGGCGCCGCCGCCAAGTACCCGGTCGGTGCGAAGCTGTCGGGCCGCGTCACGAACATCACCGAATATGGTGCGTTCGTCGAACTGGAGCCGGGCATCGAAGGCCTGGTCCATGTTTCGGAAATGTCTTGGACCAAGAAGAACGTCCACCCCGGCAAGATCGTTTCGACGAGCCAGGAAGTGGAAGTCATCGTTCTCGAAGTCGATCCCGAGAAGCGCCGCATCTCGCTCGGCCTCAAGCAGGCCCAGTCGAACCCGTGGGATTCGTTCGCAGAACGTCACCCGATCGGCTCGACCGTCGAAGGCGAAGTCAAGAACGCGACCGAATTCGGCCTGTTCATCGGCCTGGACGGCGACGTCGACGGCATGGTCCACATGTCGGACATCGCCTGGGGCATCTCGGGCGAAGACGCGCTGGCGCTGCACCGCAAGGGCGAGACGGTTCAGGCCGTCGTTCTCGACATCGACGTCGAGAAGGAGCGCATCAGCCTCGGCATGAAGCAGCTTGAGCGTGGCGGCCCGGCCGCTGGCGGCACCACCGCCGCTGCTGCTGGTCTGAACAAGAACGCGATCGTCACCGTGACCGTTCTGGAAGTTCGCGACGGCGGCCTGGAAGTCCAGGCCGGCGAAGATGGCGCCACCGGCTTCATCAAGCGCAGCGACCTGGGCCGCGACCGCGACGAACAGCGTTCGGAACGCTTCCAGATCGGTCAGAAGTTCGACGCCATGGTGACCGGTTTCGACCGCGCCAAGAAGCCGACCTTCTCGGTCAAGGCGATGCAGATTGCCGAAGAAAAGCAGGCTGTTGCACAGTATGGCTCGTCGGACAGCGGCGCATCGCTGGGCGACATCCTGGGCGAAGCGCTCAAGGCCAAGAACGAAGGCTAATCCCTTCCTTCCTGCCAACAGGCAAAGAAAAGCCCGCCGGAATCCATGTTCCGGCGGGCTTTTTCATGCCCGTCCGCCACTTCCTTGCCCTATCGAAACGATTTCGTTGCTCCCCGATTGTCAACAGCTTTCCAATTGTTTATAAATGTCGGCAGGGAAAATTAGGGGTGCTGGAGGAACTATGATCCGTTCTGAACTGATCCAGAAACTCGGCGAAGAAAATCCGGGCCTCAGCCTGCAGGAAGTGGAAAGGATCGTCGATCTTTTCTTCCGCGAGATTGTCGATCGCCTGTCGAGCGGCGGCCGGGTCGAACTGCGCGGCTTCGGCGCCTTCACCACCCGCGCCCGCGATGCCCGCACCGGCCGCAATCCCCGCACCGGCGAACAGGTGCCGGTCTCGGCCAAGCGCGTGCCCTATTTCAAGCCGGGCAAGGAAATGCGCGAACGGCTGAACGGCAAGGCCGCCGACTGATCAGCCCCTTGACCTGCCGCGCCTGAGCCTTCAGGGGAAGGCGCAGCGCGGACGTGGCGAAATCGGTAGACGCAGCGGACTTAAAATCCGCCTCCCCCTGGGAATATGGGTTCAAGTCCCATCGTCCGCACCAGGCGGCTTTTCTCGACAATCAGAAATCGGCGCTGATCAGCGCCAGGCGATCAAGCGCCAGCATTTCCCGGCGGGTCGGATGTTCGGGATCGTCGGCGCCCAGCCACAGCCTGACCAGTTGCCCCTCTTCCATCCGCGCCAGTTCGGACGCAATCTCGACATCGGCGGTGGGGCTCATGCTGCGGCCGCATGCGCGGGCATTGATCTGCGCCGCAAGGGCGGCATTCTTGCCGGCCAGGGCCTGCTCGACCCTTGCCCAGATCAGGATATCCCCGGCACTGATCGGCGCATCTTGCAGCGGCGCAGCCATCATTCCCATCACCATTCGTCCATAGCAAAACCGACCGCCCTTCTAGCGCCGCCGATTTTGCACCGGGATGTCCGGAAAATTACAGGCCGGTAACGCAAATGTCACATCGCCCCGCGCCCGCCCGAGCCCGCCTGTACCGGCGATTTGCCCGGAATTCTTTTGGCAAAAGGCTGGTATTTCCGTGCGCCACCCGCAATGATGCCTCATGACCGATGCAATCAATCCGCAAAGCTTCAGCGACTCCCTCGTCATCCTGGGCGCAGCAGGATTGGTCATTCCCGGTTTCGCCCGCTTCCGCATTAGTCCCGTCATCGGTTTCATCCTTGTGGGACTTGCCGTCGGCCCCGCAGGACTTGGCTCGCTGGTCGGCCAATATCCCTGGCTCTATCATGTCACCATCTCCAACCGGGCAGCGATTGAGCCATTTGCCGAACTGGGCGTCATATTATTGCTCTTCTCCATCGGGCTGGAACTGAGCTTCCGGCGATTGTGGAGCATGCGCGCGCAGGTGTTCGGCGTCGGCGCGACCGAATTGCTGGGCAGCGCCGCGCTCATTGCCATGGGCCTCTATCTATTGGGGCAGCCGACCGCCGGCGCGATCGGCCTCGGCCTTGCCCTCGCCCTGTCCTCCACCGCCGTGGTGCTGCCGATGGTCGGTACCCAGAGCGCGGTCGGCCGCTCCGCCTTCTCGATGCTGCTGTTCGAGGATCTGGCGCTGGTGCCGATCATCTTCATGCTCGGCGCGCTGGCCCCCTCGGTCGCGACCAGCCCGGATGCCGCCTGGAACGAACTGGCGACCACCCTACTCAAGGGCGGCCTCACCATCGCGGTGATGCTGGTCTTCGGCCGCATCTTCCTGCCCCATATCTTCCGTCAGGCGGCACGCACCAAAAGCCCGGAAGTCTTCCTGGCCGCCAGCCTGCTGGTCGTCATCCTCTCCAGCCTCGCCACCTCGATCGCCGGCCTGTCGCCGATCGTCGGCGCCCTGCTCGCGGGCCTGCTGATCGCGGAGACCGACTATCATGGCGAGGTCGAGGTGATGACCGCGCCGTTCAAGGGGCTGGCCCTCGGCGTCTTCCTCATCACCGTGGGCATGAGCCTCGACCTGCGCGTCATCCTCGCCAACTGGCCCAGCCTGCTGCTCGCCGTGCTGGGCGTCGTCGTCGCCAAGACATTGGTCACCGGCCTGCTTCTCTATTTCTCGGGCGTGCGCAAGGGCGTCGCGCTGGAAGTCGGCGTGCTGATGTCCAGCCCCTCGGAAACCACGCTGATCGTGCTGTCGGCGGCGGCGGCGGCCAAGCTGATCCTGCCCTCCACCGCTGCCTTCTGGCAGATCGTCACCGCCATCGGCCTCACCATCACGCCGCTGCTCGCGCGCTTCGGCCATGACATCGCCCAGCGGCTGGAAAATGCCATTGGCGAGGAACGGGTCGAGACCGAACCGGACCAGACCGAGGCGGCGGCCGTCGTCATCGGCTTCGGCCGCGTCGGCCAGATGGTCTGCGACCTGCTCAAGACCCATGGCCAGCGCTTCATCGTCGTCGAATCCGACCCCGATGTCGTCGCCGAGGCCCGACGCCTGGGCTACCCCATCCTGTTCGGTGACGTCGCGCGTGCGGAAATGCTCGACCGCCTGCGCCTCGGCCATGCCCGCGCGCTCATCCTGACGATGGACGATCCGGTCCTGTCGGTGCGCGTCACCAAGCGGGTGCGTGGCTGGGTGCCCGACCTGCCGATCATCGCCCGCGCCCGCGACGCCGATCATGCCGCGCAACTCTACAAGGCCGGGGCCAGCGACGCCGTGCCCGAAACGCTCGAAAGCTCGCTGCAACTGGCCGAAACCGCGCTGGTCGACCTCGGCGTCGCCATGGGGCCGGTGATCGCCTCGATCCATCAGGCGCGCGAGGACCTGCGCGTCGGCATCAAGGAAGCCGCCCAGCTCCAGTCCGCGCCCCGCCTGCGCCGCCTGCGCCAGGACGAAGTGCCCTGAGGCGCTAGGGCTTTCCTATTTCGCCTGTCTCTGTTCTATCCTTGCCGATGGAACGCACGCACCACATCGCGGCTGATCGGCAGTGACTGTTGCGGCGCTGTCGCCTGGCTGTCGCTTCCCTGTCGCGTCGAAGGCGCGTGGCCGTGCCCCGATTGTTACGTCACTGTCGCGTCGGTGGCGCGTGGCAGGCGCGTTTCCGGTGCAAATGGCCCAAATCCATGCTGACGACACTGTGAACTTCGACTGTCGCGTCGCCGCGTCAGCCCTGATGCACTTCGGGCGGGCTGAACACCGACCAGCCGGTCCGCCGCGCCAGCATCTCCAGCGCTTTGGTGCCCAGCGCACTGTTGCCGCTGGTGTTGAGGCCCGGCGACCAGACCGCGATCGCCGCGCGGCCGGGCACGATCGCCAATATACCGCCGCCCACGCCCGACTTGCCGGGAATGCCGACCCGGAAGGCGAAATCGCCCGATGCATCATAATGGCCGCAGGTCAGCATCAGCGCGTTGATGCGCCGCGCCCGGCTGGGCGACACGACCCGTCCACCCTCGGGATGCCGCCCGTCGAGCATCAGGTAACGCCCTGCCAACGCCAGTTGCCGGCAGTTCATTTCGATCGCGCATTGATGGAAATAGCTGCCCAGCACCAGATCGACCGGATGACGGACATTGTTGAAGGCGCGCATGTAATTGGCCAGCGCCATGTTGCGATAGCCGGTCGCCGTTTCCGACGCGGCCACCTCCTCATTGATGCGGATCGCGTCGTCGCCGGCCAGATAGCGCACGAAACGCAGCATCTCGCCGATCGCCACGCGCGGCTGATGCCCGCCCAGATTGACATCGGCCACCACGATCGCCCCGGCATTGATGAAGGGATTGCGCGGGATGCCATGTTCCTGCTCCAGCTGGACGATGGAGTTGAAGGCATTGCCCGACGGCTCACGCCCGACCCGGTCCCACAGCTGGTCGCCGACCTTGCCCAGCGCCAGCGTCAGCGCGAACACCTTGGAAATGGACTGGATCGAAAAGCCGGTGTCAGCGTCGCCGCCGGTCAACAGCCACCCGTCGGCGGTGGCGATGGCGATCCCGAACTGGCCGGCATCCACCTTCGCCAGTTCGGGGATATAGCTGGCGACCGTGCCCCGCTCCGTCTCCCTGGCCATGGCGGCCACGATATCGTCGATCAAAGCTGTCAGATCCATGGCAGCCTCTTAGAGCCTGTTTCAAAAATCGCGAAAGGGCGATTTTTCGGTACGGTACCAGCCCGCGCCCCCGCCCAACCGCCCGATCCAGTGTCATCCTGTCGGGTGGTTGGGCGGGGGCGCGGGCTGATACCGGCTTTCTCAAACGGCGATTCAGCCAAACAGCCAGTGGCCCAGCATCCGGTCGAACGGGAAGGTGAAGAAGCCGGCGATCAGCAGCGCGCCCGTCACCATGCCGCGCACCGACCGGCGATGGCGCTTGAGGTCATGGCGCCGCGCAGACAGCAGGATGATCGGCACCTGGATCAGGGTGAAGATCGACAGGATATGGATGATGCTGAACCGGCTGCCCGGCCCGTGCAGCAGGAAACTGTCAAGCGCGGTCAGGAACAGCGCGCCGCTCCACACCCAGCCCAGCCAGCGATGCCGCCCATCGCCGCGCCGCCGCAACAGCATCACCGGCGTCAGCGCCAGCGCGACCAGGATCGTCAGCAGATGGAACCAGACAAGGCCCGGCACCTGCCCCCACTGCCCATGCCCCCGCCCGATCGCGGTCAGCACCACGGCGAGCAGGATGACGGACGCCGCCGCCAGGACGCGTTCATAACGGTCGGGCGCAATCCCCTTGGGCTGCGACGATGTGCTTGCAATGCTGGCCATATATCCCCCTGAACCGCACCCTGTCAGGCGCGCAGGGGCGGGTCAATCGGCTGCGGACAGCGCCCTGTTGACCGTGCCGATGCGCCGACGGACCACGGCGGTCAGTTCCTCGATCGTCGACACCTGTTCCACGCCATAGCGGGCGGCAGTGATGTCGACATTGCCCTTGCGCCAGAAGCCGTCGGGACAGAGCACGACCAGCTTTCCGCCGCGCGCATGCAGGCCCAATTCCAGCAGGCTGACCGGGCTCTGCGTGCCCGGCGCCAGATAGAGGATGATGATGTCGGCGCTGTCGAGCGCGGCCAGTTCCCATTCCACCTGCTGGCGAAAATGCGGCTCGCTGGCCTCCGGCTTCCAGGCCGGGTTCCAGTCCGCCCGGCGCGGGTTCAGGATCGTCACCTTCTCGTCGGCCAGCGCCGCGATCATGTCGCGCTGCCAATCGGTCGCCTTGCCCATGTCGATGCTGCCGCCCAGGAACAGACGCGCGCGATCATGCGCGGCCGGCAACGGCTCGGGCGAGGTGATGGTCACCGCCTCCCCCGCCCGCGCCGTCATCGGCAGGGCGAGCAGACAGGATGCAAGGATCAGGCGCAGCATGGAAATGGAAAGGCGCACTTGTCGCGCACCTCCCCCTGTCATCAGGCCGGAACGCTGGCGAGCGCGGCCTTGACCGCGTCGATCGCGGCCTGCGCCTTGTCGCCATCGGGGCCGCCGCCCTGGGCCATGTCGGCACGGCCGCCGCCACCCTTGCCGCCCAGCGCCTCGACGCCCGCACGGACCAGATCGACCGCGCTGAAGCTGCCGGTCAGGTCGTCGGTCACGCCCACCGCAATGGTCGCGCGGCCATCGACCACGGCCAGCACCGCCGACACGCCGCTGCCGAGCGTCTTCTTGTTGCCGTCGACAATGCCACGCAGTTCCTTGGGGTCGAGGCCGTCGATCACCTGGCCCAGGAAGTCGACGCTGCCGACCTTCTCGGGACCGGCCGCCTTGGCCGAACCACCACCGCCCAGCGCAAGCGCCTTCTTGGCTTCGGCCAGTTCCCGCTCCAGCTTGCGGCTCTGCTCGACCAGCGCGGCGATGCGCGCGGGCACCTCTTCCGGCGTGGTCTTGAGCGCGGCGGCGGTCTGGCGCAGCTTCTCGTCACGCTCGACCAGCCACAGGCGCGCCGCCTCGCCGGTCAGTGCCTCGATCCGGCGCACCCCCGAGGACACGGCGCTTTCCGACACGATCTTGAACAAGGCGATGTCGCCCAGCGCGCGGACATGGGTGCCGCCGCACAGTTCGACCGAATAGCTATGGTCGTCGCCCTTACCCATGGAAAGGACGCGGACTTCATCGCCATATTTCTCGCCGAACAGCGCCATCGCGCCGGCGGCAATCGCGTCGTCCGGGGTCATCAGCCGGGTCATGACCTCGTCATTATGACGGATCTGCGCGTTCACATCGGCCTCGACCTTGGCGATCTGCGCCTGGGTCAGCGCCTCGGGATGCGAGAAGTCGAAGCGCAGGCGGTCGGCCGCGACCATGCTGCCCTTCTGGGTGACATGGCCGCCCAGTTCCTTGCGCAGCGCGGCATGAAGCAGGTGGGTGGCGCTGTGATTGGCGCGGATGCGATCGCGGCGTTCGACATCCACCGTCAGGTTGACGGTGTCGCCGACCTTGACGCTGCCCGCGCTGATCGTCGCCTGATGTGCATGCAGGCGGCCGAGCGGCTTGGACGTGTCGGCAACCTCGGCCACCAGGCCGCCCAGCGTGGTGATCGTGCCGGCGTCGCCATTCTGGCCGCCGCTCTCGCCATAGAAGGGCGTCTGGTTGGTGATGATCGTCACCTTGTCACCGGCCGACGCCGCATCGACCCGCGCACCATCCTTGATGAGGGCCAGCACTTCGCCCTCGCCCTTGGTCGAGGCATAGCCGATGAACTCGGTGCTGCCGAGCGTTTCGGCGATGTCGTACCAGATCTCGTCCGACGCCTTCTCGCCCGATCCCTTCCAGGCGGCGCGCGCGGCGGCCTTCTGCTCGGCCATGGCGGCGTCGAAGCCGGCACGGTCGACAGACAGGCCCTGGGTGCGCAGCGCATCCTCGGTCAGGTCATAGGGGAAGCCATAGGTGTCATAGAGCTTGAACGCGGTCTCGCCCGGCAGAACCAAATCCGGCTTCGGCATTTCTGCCGGATAACGGATGGCGTCAGGCTCATTATCACCGAAGTTTTGAGTTTCGATCCAATCATCATGACGCCGCTTGATAACTCGGACCTCCTCGTCCAGCAGCTTGAGGCCGTTTTCCAGCGTCTTGCGGAAGCGGGTTTCCTCGCGCAGCAGCGTTTCCTCGATCAGCGGCTGGGCGCGGACCAGTTCGGGATAGGCGCCGCCCATTTCCGACACCAGGCTCGACACCAGGCGATACATCAGCGGATCCTTGGCACCGATGATGTGCGCGTGGCGCATGGCACGGCGCATGATCCGGCGCAGCACATAGCCACGGCCTTCATTCGCCGGCAGCACGCCGTCGGCGATCAGGAAGCTGGTCGAGCGCAGATGGTCGGCGATGACGCGGTGGCTGGCCTGGAACTCGCCATCGGTCGCGGTGCGGGTCAGCGCCCCGCTCTCGGCGATCAGCGCCTTGAACGTGTCGATATCATAATTGTTATGGACGCCCTGCATCACCGCGGCGATGCGCTCCAGCCCCATGCCGGTGTCGATCGAGGGCTTGGGCAGTTCCGAAACGATCTCGTTGGCTTCCTGCTCATATTGCATGAAGACGAGATTCCAGATCTCGACGAAGCGGTCGCCATCCTCTTCCGGCGATCCGGGAGGACCACCCCAGATATGGTCGCCATGGTCGTAGAAGATTTCCGAGCAGGGACCGCACGGGCCGCTGTCGCCCATCGCCCAGAAATTATCCTTGGTCGGGATGCGGATGATCTTGTGATCGGGCAAGCCCGCGATCTTCTTCCACAGATCGAACGCCTCGTCGTCCGTGTGGTAGACGGTCGTCGTCAGCTTTTCCGCGGGCAGGCCCCATTCCTTGGTCAGCAGGGTCCAGGCATGATGGATCGCCTGTTCCTTGAAATAGTCGCCGAAGCTGAAATTGCCCAGCATTTCAAAGAAGGTGTGGTGGCGCGCGGTATAGCCGACATTGTCCAGATCATTGTGCTTGCCGCCGGCGCGGACCGACTTCTGGCTCGACGTCGCGGTCTTGTAGGGGCGCGTTTCCAGACCGGTGAAGACATTCTTGAACGGCACCATGCCGGCGTTCACGAACATCAGCGTCGGGTCGTTGTGCGGCACCAGCGGCGCGGACGGAACGATGGTGTGGCCATTGGCCCCGAAATAATCGAGGAAGCTGCGGCGAATGTCGTTGGTCGAGGTCATGCGCGCGATTTAGTGGGAAGCGGCCCGCCGCACAAGCGGGGGATTTGGTCGCCAAAGCGATCCGTGGTGCGCCAAGGGAATCATTATCGAAAGATAAGCCGCTCGATGAGCGATGCCTCTTGGCCTGCATGCCACAAATATGCGAACAGCCCAAGACATCTCTGCGACTTCAGCACCAAACAAATAGCTACATATAAAATGGGAACAGGAATGACACCTTTGAAAGGCTTGATAGCTTCCTTGGCATTTCTCGCGACCAGCACCGCTCTAGCACAACAGCAAAGCGGCGAAAGTTGGCGCAAGGCAGCTTGGGCGATGAAGGTGCTCCCAACCAACGCCCACACGACAGAAGAGGTAGAGTTCGGCAAGGGCATATTTCTACAACCCGTGCTAGCGGCGGAAGCTGCTCACCTAAACATGACATCAACGGCCGAATTGTTCATAATGCCGATGGCAAAAAAATCTGCGCCAGTCAGTTTTTCAGCAATCACACCCTATTTTCGGGTACTAACTTCCGAAACCCATAGAAAAATCTATTGCAGCCCTGACAGTGAATACAGCGCATCATCAGGCATGTTCAAAATACAGGCACGGATTTGCGTATCCGATGACAATAACGATGGCATTCTTGATCGCGGGATGAATGCCACTATTACCAGGCCGGTAAATGATCAAGCGCCGTTGCCGGTTTATCTGCTGGGCTTAGACAACCCCTCTTACCAACCAATCGCCATTCACGAAGACAGTATAAATAAAATTGCCATTCCATATATCGTCGAAAAATCCGATACTCAGCAATTTTATATTGGCCCGGCCATTATGCGCGACGGGAACAGATTTTCCGTTGGATTGATTTTAGCCGATCAAAAAGGATCGGGCACCATGACAACCGAGTTCGACCCGGAAGTCCATGGCACCATTAGCAATCAGCCCCTTACATCTTTAGCAAAGCGACCACAATTCAAGCACATGCGAGAAATAGACCTTTCAAAACTCCCGGCAACCATCGAAATCGAAGGCGCAAAGTTCGTCGTTCACAGCGTCACGGCATCTTCAGCCAGAGTTGAAATCATAAAAGAATTTCCAACAGATAAATTCACCGCCGTTGCATATTCAGGACTACTCGCGAAATAGCCCCTCTGAGCGGGCACCGTCCCCCTCTCCGGTCCGGGGAGGAATTACCCCATCGGCGCCTCGATCGACATCGGCGGCTTGGAGAACCATTGCGGCCCGTTCGCGGTCATGTGGAAGCAGTCCTCCATGCGCACGCCCATCGCGCCGGGCAGATAGAGGCCCGGTTCGTTGGAGAAGCACATGCCGATGTCCAGCTTGGTCGTCTCGCCATGGACGAGGTTGACCGGCTCATGCCCCTCCATGCCGATGCCATGGCCGGTGCGGTGGGACAGGCCGGGCAGCTTGTAGCCGGGGCCATAGCCCAGCTTCTCATAATAAGCGCGGACCGCATCATCGACCGTGCCGGCCGCCACGCCCAGCTTCGCCGCCCGGATCGCGACCTGCTGCCCCTGCGCCACTTCGTCCCACAGCTTGCGCTGCTGCGCCGTGGGCGCGGCGCCGTAGACGAAGGTGCGGCTGATGTCGGACTGATAATCCTCGACCGTGCAGCCGCAATCCATCAGCACCACCTCGCCCGCGCGCACCGACTGCGGTTTGCCCGAGCCATGCGGATAGGCGGCCGCTTCGCCGAGCAGGATCAGGTTGAACTCGCCCTTGCCGCCCAGCGCGCTGGTCGCCGCGCTCATCAGCGCGCCGATATCGGCCGGGGTCATGCCCGCCTTCACCTGCGGATGGGTCCAGCGATAGGCGCCCATGGTGACATCCGCCGCCTTCTGCATCAGCGCGATCTCGGCCGCCGTCTTGCGCATGCGGATGGCGCGGGTCACCGGGTCTTTCGCCAGGGTCGCGGCGGGCAGCGCGGCCTTCAGCCCATCGACCGCGAAATAGCGGACCGTCTCCTCGATGCCGATCCGCCCCTTTGCAAGGCCGCGCGCGGTCAGGAAGTCGGCGATCGGTGCATAGGGGCTTTCATGCTCCTGCCAGACGCGGACCTCGGCCGGAATGGCGAGCGATTCGTCGATCGAGGGCTTCTCGAAAAAGGGGCAGACGACCAGAGGCGTACCGCTGGCCGGAATGACCAGCGCGGTCAGCCGCTCGGAACGCCACCAGCGGATGCCGCTATAATAGATGAGGCTCGCGCCCGGTTCGACCAGCAGCGCGTCGATACCCTGCGCCTGCATCATCTTCTGCGCCCGCGCCAGCCGGTCGGCGCGCTCGGCCTTGCCGATCGGGGTGACGTCGCGGGTGATCGACTGGAGCGCCTCGACCGCCTTTTCCTGCGCGAACAGGCGCGGACTGACCAGCGCGGTGGCAACCCCGGCAGCGGCATAGCGAAACAAGGTGCGGCGATCAGGCGTAAGCATAATGTCCCCCGGTGCGCAGCGCGGCCTGATAGGCGGGCCGCGCCTGTATTCTCTCCAGCCACCCGATCAGATGCGGACGCGATTCGTCAAGCCCGCCGCGCGCCCGCGACGCCTCGATCGGAAAGCTCATCATCATGTCGGCAGCGGAGAAGTCCGGTCCGGCAAAATAGGGGCGGCTTGCCAGTTCGCTTTCCAGCCAGTCGAGATGATCGTCCAGCATCCCCTGAACCGTCGGCCGCGCCGGCCGGCCGAGCAGGCCCAGCTTGCCGACCACCAGCAGGGCCAGCAGCGGCGGCATCATCGATCCTTCGGCATAATGGAGAAACTGGCGCCAGCGGATCGCGCCCTCCGCCTCGGTCGGCGCGCCGAAGCGACCACCGGCCCGCGCGACCAGATATTCCATGATCGCCCCGGTCTCGATCAGCCGATGGCCATCCACCTCCACCACCGGCGACCGGCCAAGCGGATGGACGGCGCGCAGGGCAGCGGGTGCGCGCATCGTCTTGCGGTCCCGCTCATAGCGGCGCACGTCATAAGCCTCGCCCAGTTCCTCCAGCAGCCACAGGATGCGCTGCGAACGACTATTGTTCAGATGATGGACGATGATGGTCATGGCGCCTCTCCCATGCTGCGACCCGATCAGGGCTAACGCAGCATGGGAAAGAGTGACAGCGAAGTTTACGCTATCTCGAGGACTTCCTCCGCCTTGGCGCGGGCGCGATAGGCGTGCAGCAACGGCTCGGTATAGCCATTGGGCTGCTCGACACCCTCGAACACCAGGGCGCGTGCTGCCTGGAAGGCCAGGCTCTCGCCCTCCCGCCCGCTCATCGGCTGATAGAGCGGATCGGCTTCATTCTGCGCATCGACCTTGGCCGCCATGCGGGTTAGCGCAGCATCAACCTGTTCCGCGGTGCAGACACCGTGCAGCAGCCAGTTGGCCATATGCTGCGAGGAAATGCGCAAGGTCGCGCGATCCTCCATCAGGCCGACATCATGGATGTCGGGAACCTTGGAACAGCCGACACCCTGGTCGATCCAGCGGACGACATAGCCCAATATGCCCTGCGCATTATTGTCCAGTTCCTGCGCAATCTCTTCTTCGGAGAAATTGCGGCCGACCGCGACGGGAATGGTCAGCAACTTGTCGAGCGACGCAATGCCCTCGGCCTTGCGTTCTTCCTGACGGGCAAAGACGTCGACGCGGTGATAATGGGTCGCGTGCAGCGTCGCCGCCGTCGGGGACGGAACCCAGGCGGTGTTGGCGCCGCTCCGCGGATGGCCGATCTTCTGCTCCAGCATGTCGGCCATGCGATCGGGCGCCGCCCACATACCCTTGCCGATCTGCGCCCGGCCCGACAGGCCGCAGGCGAGGCCGATCTGGACGTTGCGATCCTCATAGGCCGTGATCCAGTCGCTCGCCTTCATCTCGCCCTTGCGGATCATCGGCCCGGCCTGCATCGACGTGTGCATCTCGTCCCCGGTGCGGTCGAGGAAGCCGGTATTGATGAAGACGATCCGGTCGCGGACGGCATGGATGCAGGCCGCCAGATTGGCCGATGTGCGCCGCTCCTCATCCATGACACCGACCTTGATCGTGTGGCGCGCCATGCCGAGCATATCCTCGATCGCGTCGAACAGGCGGTTGGTGAAGGCGGCTTCCTGTGGCCCGTGCATCTTGGGCTTGACGATATAGACGCTGCCCGCGCGGCTGTTGCCATCCGCCTTGGCCAGATCATGCAGCGCGATCAGGCTGGTGACGATGCCGTCGATGATCCCCTCGGGCGCGTCCTGCCCATCGGGCAGCGCGATCGCCGGCGTGGTCATCAGATGACCGACATTGCGGACGAACAACAGGCTGCGGCCCGGCAGCGTGAAGCTGCTGCCATCGGGCGCAGCATAAGCGCGATCGGGATTGAGCGCGCGGGTCATCTGCCGCCCGCCCTTCTCGAACGTCTCGGTCAGATCGCCCTGCATCAGCCCCAGCCAGTTGGCATAGGCGGTGACCTTGTCCGCCGCATCGACCGCCGCGACCGAATCCTCCAGGTCGCAGATGGTGGTCAGCGCAGATTCCAGGATGACGTCGGATATGCCGGCGGGATCGGTCGCGCCGATCGGATGCGCGGGATCGAAGACGACCTCGATATGCAGGCCATGATGACGGAACAACCTGCCCTTCGCGCTGGTGCCGACAAACTGCGCCGGATCGGCCAGGACGATTTCTCCGCCGGCCAGATCGGCCCAGCGTCCCGTTGCCAGCGGAACCGCATCGTCCAGGAACGCCTTGGCCCAGGCGATGACCTGCGCCCCGCGCGCCGCATCATAGCCCTTGCCCGAAGCCGTGCCCGCTATGGCATCCGTGCCATAGAGCGCGTCATACAGGCTGCCCCAGCGCGCATTGGCAGCGTTCAGCAGGAAACGGGCGTTGAGGATCGGGACGACCAATTGCGGCCCGGCCATGCGGGCGACTTCGGTATCGACATTCTCGCTGCCGATCGCGAACGGCGCCGGTTCCTCGACCAGATAGCCGATCTCGCGCAGGAAGGCCTGATAGGCGGCGGCGTTGTGCGCCTGCCCCCGGCGCACCTGATGCCAGGCATCGATCTGCGTCTGCAGGTCATCGCGCGTGCGCAGCAGCGCCGCATTGTCGGGGGTGAAGCGCGCCAATATGTCGGCAGTGCCCGCCCAGAAGGCGTCGGCATCAATGCCCGTGCCCGGCAGCGCGCGCTGCTCGATGAAGTCGGCCAGCGTTTGTGCAACCTTCAAGCCGGCGCGTTCGATCATGCGGTCGGTCATGCAATCCACTCCTTGCTATGTCGTCCTTTTACGCCTTTCCAATTATGCCGTGTAGACGCTATTATTCGAATAGAGACTTTCCTGTGGTGAACGAATATGATGGACCCGGACCATGAATTGTTCGTGAGCATCGTCGATGAAGGCGGGCTGGCGGCCGCTGGACGGCGGCTCCACATATCGCCGGCGATGATGTCCAAGCGGCTGGCCCGGCTGGAGGACAGGCTGGGCGCCAGGCTGATCCACCGCACCACCCGCCGGCTCGCGCTGACCCCGGCGGGCGAGCGGCTCCATGGCGACCTGCGCGCGATCCTCGCCTCTCTCGACGAAGCCGAACGTCGCGTATCGGGCGTGTCGGCGATTGCGTCCGGGCCGCTGCGAATCACCGCCCCGACCTCCTTTGGCCGCATGCATCTCGCGCCCTATCTCCAGCCTTTCCTGGACGACCATCCGCGCGTCGACCTGCGGCTCGACCTGTCGGACGACTATGTCGATCTGATCGAAAGCCGGGCGGACCTGGCCATCCGCATCGCCGCCGATCCGGGGGCCGGCCTCACCGCCCGAAGGCTCGCGCCCAATCGGCGCATCCTGTGCGCCGCACCCGCCTATCTCGACCGCTTCGGCACGCCGCGCCGCATCGCCGACCTCAAGCATCACCGCCTGCTCGCCGCCGACGGCCAGCTACCCTGGCGGCTGATCGGCCCCAAGGGGCCGGTCGCGATCGATGGCCACAGCCATATCCGCACCAACAGCAGCGAAGTCGTGCGCGAACTGGCGCTGTCGGGCAGCGGCATCGCGCTGCGTTCGCTGTGGGACATCAGCGACGCGCTGGCGCAGGGCGACGTGCGCCAGATCCTGCCCGATCATGAAGGATCGAGCGACGTCGCCCTCTATGCCGTGCAACTGCCACAGGCCAATCCGCCGCTGGCCATCACCGCCTTCGTCGACTTTCTTGCTGCGCAATATGCCCTTGCGCCGCCGTGGGAGTCGCGGACGAACCGCACTGGCTTGCCCTAGCGGAACACAGTCTCTAAGGCGCATCGCATGGACGATAACACCCGCCGCGCCGCCCTAGACTATCACCGCCTTCCCCAGCCCGGTAAGCTCGCGATCGAGCCGACCAAGCGCATGGTGAACCAGCGCGATCTGGCGCTGGCCTATTCGCCGGGGGTGGCCGCCCCTTGCGAGGAGATCGCTGCCGATCCCGCCAAGGCGCTGGACTATACCGCGCGCGGCAATCTGGTCGCGGTCATCTCCAACGGCACCGCCGTCCTCGGCCTCGGCGCGATCGGCGCGCTGGCGTCGAAGCCGGTGATGGAAGGCAAGGCCGTCCTCTTCAAGAAATTCGCCGACATCGACGTGTTCGACATCGAAGTCGACACCACCGACACGGACAAGTTCGTCGAAGCCGTCGCCCTGCTGGAGCCGACCTTTGGCGGCATCAATCTGGAAGACATCAAGGCGCCCGAATGTTTCGAGATCGAACGGCGCCTGAAGGAACGGATGAACATTCCGGTCTTCCATGACGATCAGCATGGCACCGCCATCGTCGTCGCCGCGGCCGTGCGCAACGCGCTGGTGCTGCAGGGCAAGACCCTGGCCGATGCAAAGCTCGTCACCTCGGGCGCCGGCGCCGCCGCGCTCGCCTGCGTCGACCTGCTCGTCTCGATGGGCCTGCCGATCGACAATGTGACGATGACCGACAAGGACGGCGTCATCCATTCGGGCCGCGAAGGCATGCTGCCCAACATGGCGCGCTATGCCCGCGACACCAACGCGCGCACCCTGCCCGACGTGCTGCCGGGCGCCAACCTGTTCCTGGGCCTGTCGGCGCCGGGCGTGCTGAAGCCGGAATGGCTGCCGCTGATGGCGCCCAATCCGCTGATCTTCGCGCTTGCCAATCCGGAGCCGGAAATCCGCCCGGAAGCCGCGCGCGAAGTGCGCCCGGACGCGATCATCGCCACCGGCCGGTCGGACTATCCGAACCAGGTCAACAACGTCCTGTGCTTCCCCTATATCTTCCGCGGCGCGCTGGATTGCGGCGCGACCCAGATCAACGAAGCGATGAAGGTCGCCGCCGCCGACGCGATCGCCGCCCTCGCCCGCATGCCCGCGCATGACAGCGTGGCGCAGGCCTATGGCGGTCGCAAGCTGGTGTTCGGCGCCGATTACATCATCCCGACCCCGTTCGATCCGCGCCTGATCGGCGAGATTGCCGGTGCCGTGGCCAAGGCGGCGATGGACAGCGGCGTCGCCACCAAGACGCTGGACCTGGAAGAATATAAGCGCGCCCTGTCGCACCAGAACACCCGCTCGGGCCAGCTGATGCTGCCGGTCTTCCATGCCGCGCGCGGCAGCCAGTGCCGCATCGTCTATGGCGAGGGCGAGGATGAGCGCGTGCTGCGCGCGATCCAGGACGGTCTGGACGAAGGCATCGTCAAGCCGACCATCGTCGCACGCCGCCGCCTGCTGGAACAGAAGCTGGCCGACATGGGCCTCAGCTTCCAGCTCGACCGTGATGTCGAGGTGATCGATCCCGAGACGGATCATGACATCATGCGCGAACTGGTCGAGGCCTATCGCGCCATCGCCGCGCGCAAGGGCGTGCCGCCAGACGAAATCCTGCGCCATGTCTATCGCCGCCCGACCGTCACCGCCGCCATGCTGCTGCGTACCGGCCGGGTCGACGCCGCGCTGGTCGGTGGCCGCTCCGAATATTGGGGCCAGGTCGAACATGTGCTGCGCATCATCGATCGCGCGCCCAACCACAGCCGCATCTATGCGCTGTCGGGCCTGATCCTGGACGCCGGCGCGCTGTTCATCACCGACACCCATATGGTGCCGGACCCGACGCCGGACCAGATTGCGGAAATGACGCTGCTCGCGTCGACCGAATTGCAGCATTTCGGCCTCAAGCCGCGCGTCGCGCTGCTGTCGCACTCCAATTTCGGTGCATCGAACAGCCCCAGCGCCCGCAAGATGCGCGCCGCGCTCGATCTGGTGCGCCAGGCCGCACCGGAGCTGGCGGTCGACGGCGAAATGCATGCCGACGCCGCCCTCAGCCAGGCGTTGCGCGAACGGTTGATCCCCGACTCCCGGTTCGAGGGGCCGGCCAACCTGCTGGTGATGCCGAACCTCGACGCCGCCAATATCACGCTGACGGCGCTCGGCGCTTCGTCCAGCTCGCCCACGGTCGGGCCAATGCTGATCGGCACCGCCCAGCCGATCCATGTGCTGACGCCCGGCGTCACCGCGCGCGGCATCCTCAACCTGACCGCCATCGCCGCCGCCGAAGTGGCGCGCGAAGGCTGACCTTAACCTTTGCCGGTTAAGCTGTTAGCTTGACCGGCAAAGGATGAAGCGAGGAAGATCATGGCAGGCGTCATCGGCACATTGGCTCGCAGCCTTGGCCCGAAACTGCTGATCGGCGCCGTCTTGGGCGGCGGCGCGCTGCTGCTGACCGACAAGATTGATCGCAACGCCGGCAACGCGACCCAGGCCAAACCGGCCGAGGCCGCCGCCGCGCCCAAGCCGCTGCCGCTGGTCGAACGGCGCAGCGACCAGGGCATGAAGGTCGATCCCCATGCGCTGGCGGTCAAGCGCGTGCTCAAGATCGAAGGCCCCTTCGAGCATGGCGACTATGCCTGGGACGAGGAAGGCGCGCCGGCCAAGGGGCCGGTCATCATCACCGTCGACCTGAAAGCCCAGACCCTTTCCGTCTTCCGCGACGGCTATGAAATCGGCGCCGCCGTCATCCTCTATGGCGCGACCGACAAGCAGAGCCCCTTGGGCGCCTTCCCGATCATGCAGAAGGACGCCGACCATTATTCCAGCACCTACAACAACGCGCCCATGCCCTATATGCAGCGGCTGACCAGCGACGGCGTCGCCATCCATGGCAGCGACGTCAAATGGGGCTATGCCACCCATGGCTGCATCGGCGTGCCCAAGGAATTTGCGCAGAAGCTGTTCGGCGTCACCAAGGTCGGCGACATGGTCATCATCACCAACGGCAAGATGCTGGATACCAGCAAGGCCGTCGTCAGCGGCTGACCCGCCCTATTGCGGCGCATCCTCGATCGCGGGCGCATGACGCACCGTCAGCGCGCTGCCGCCTGATGCCGCGATGATGCAGAATATCGCCACGCCCTGCAGCGCCGTCAGCCGCTCGCCCAGCACGACGAAGCCGGCCAGCGCGCCGATCGCCGGCGCCGCGCTCAGCAACAGGCCGAACACCGGCGCGGGCAGGCGCCGCATCGCCTCCATCTCCAGCGAATAGGGCAAGGCGCTCGACAGCAGGGCGATCGCCAGCCCGACCATCAGCACCCAGGGCGAAAGGAGCGACGCGCCAGCATGGGTCAGCCCGACCGGCAGCACCAGGATCGCCGCCGCCAGCATGCCCCAGGCGACCGCATCGCCGCGCAGCGCGCCCGACACCCGCTTGCCGGTCAGGATATAAAGCGCCCAGCAGGCCGCCGCGCCGACAGCGAAGATGACACCCAAAGGATCAAGCACGGCGTCGCTGCGCAGCGGCAGGAGCAGCAACAGGCCGATCACCGCCGCGCCCAGCCACAGGAAATCGCGCGGCCGGCGCGACCCGAACAGCACGATCGCCAGTGGCCCCGTCACCTCGATGGCCATGGCGATGCCCAGCGGGATGCGGGCGAACGCCTGATAGATCAGCAGGTTCATCAGCGCGAGGGTCGCGCCATAGATCAGCAACGGCCAGCGCACATCGGCCGGGATCGGCCGCCGCCATGGCCGCCGGAACAGCATCAGCAGGATCGCGGCCAGGAAGATGCGCAGCGCCGCGATGCCATAGGCACCGACGATCGGGAACAGCGTCTTGGCAAAGGCCGCGCCCATGTTCATCGACAGCAGCGACGCCAGCACGGCGCCAGCCCCCGCCAGCACGGCACCCTGCCCGTTCATCTCATTCCTGCCCATATTCAATGAATACCATATACGATTAATTGGAAAAGTGTCATTCGATGCCGCGTTGCACCAGATGCGTTGCCAGTTGCAAGAATCTCATACGTATGCAGCCTTGACCATCGCTGTCACTCGGCCCATCTGGCGGACTTCCGTCATTTTGCATTGCAGCATGGAGCTTGTCATGGGCAGCCAGTCCCACAAGGCGCACCCCGCGCTCGTCCTTTTCGCGCTGTCCGTGGGCGCCTTTGCGATCGGCACGACCGAATTCGCCTCCATGAGCCTGCTGCCCTTCTTCGCGCGCGACCTCCACATCGACCTGCCGACCGCCGGCCATGCGATCAGCGCCTATGCGCTGGGCGTGGTAGTCGGCGCGCCGCTGATCGCCGCCTTTGCCGCGCGCCTGCCGCGCCGCACGCTGCTGATCGCGCTGATGGCGATGTTTGCTGTCGGCAATGGCCTGTCGGCGCTGTCGCCCAGCTATCACTGGATGCTGCTGTTCCGCTTCCTTTCGGGCCTGCCCCATGGCGCCTATTTCGGTGTCGCCGCCCTGGTCGCGGCCAGCCTGGTGCCGATCGAGAAGCGCACGCTAGCCATTGCCAAGGTGATGTCGGGCCTCACCATCGCCACGGTATTGGGCGTGCCGGTCGCCAACTGGATGGGCCAGATACTGGGCTGGCGCTCGGGCTTCTTCGTGGTCTGCGCGCTCGCCGTGCTGACCATGAGCCTGGTCGCGCTCTACGCCCCGCGCGATGCCGGCGACCCGAAGGCCAGCCCGATGCGCGAACTGAGCGCGCTCGGCAAGTCGCAGGTCTGGCTGACCCTGCTGACCGGCGCGATCGGCTTTGGCGGCCTGTTCGCGGTCTACACCTATGTCGCCTCGACCATGATCGAGGTGACCCATGTGTCCGAAACCCTGGTGCCGCTGATCCTGATCGTCTTTGGCCTGGGCATGACGGTCGGCAATCTGGCGGTTGCCTGGCTCGCCGACCGCGCGCTCAACCGCACCGTCATCGGCATCCTCGTGTGGAGCGCCGTGGCGCTGGCCCTCTTCCCCTTCATGGCCGGGAATATCTGGAGCCTCAGCCTCATCGTCTTCCTGATCGGCATTGGCGGCGGCATGGGCACGCCGTTGCAGGCGCGACTGATGGATGTCGCGGGCGACGCCCAGACGCTGGCCGCCGCGCTGCACCACAGCGCCTTCAACATCGCCAATGCGCTCGGCCCCTGGCTCGGCGGCCTGTCGATCGCGGCAGGCTATGGCCTGGTGTCGACCGGCTGGATCGGCTGCGCCTTGTCGCTGGGCGGCCTGGCCATCTATCTGGTCGCCATCGCCACCGCACGGCGCAGCACCCAGCCCGCGCTGGTGCCCTGCGAATAAGCCGCTTCCTTCCATCCGTTCCGCTGGCTAAGGCGGGCGGATGAACGATCGGGCACGCGAACAGAGTTTGCAGGACGCGGCGATCGCCGCATTGCGCCGCGGCGACGCGGCGGTGGCGCGCGCCACCCTCTCCGAAATGGCCGATCCCCCGGCCATGCTGCTGGCCCAGGCCTGCAATCGACTGGACGATCTGGACGGCGAACAGGCCGCGCTCAACCGCATCCTGCAACAGGATATGCGCAACCTGCCCGCCATGCTGGCAATGGGCCAGAACCTGATCCGGCGCGGCGACGAGCGCGGTGCATCGATCTGGTTCCGCGGTGCCCTGGCGCAGGCGGCCGCCACCGGCGCGCCCCCCGCGCTGCAACCGCTGCTGCAACAGGCGCAGGCCAGCATCGCCCAGTCCGGCCGCAAGTTCGAGGATCATCTGAGCGCCGCCATCGCCGACCTGCCCGCCCTGCCCCGGATTGCGCAGGCGACCGACCTGTTGCTGGGCAAGAGCGAACTCTATCTGCAACAACCCAGCATGTTCTATTTCCCCGGCCTGCCGCAGCGCGCCTTTTACGAGCGCGACGAATTTGCCTGGGTGCCGGCGGTAGAGGCGGCAACCGACGCCATCATCGCTGAACTGAACGACGTCCGTGCCGGCGCGCCCGATTTCGCGCCCTATGTCCAGACGCCCACCGATCGCCCGGCGCCCAACAACCCGCTGCGCGACGATCCCTCCTGGGGCGCCTATTATTTCTGGCAACAGGGCGAGATCGTGGCGGACCATGCCGCCCGCTGCCCCGCCGTCATGGCCGCGCTCGACCATGCCGATCGCCCGATGATCACCGGCCGTTCTCCCATGGCGCTCTGGTCGCTGCTCAAGCCCAGCACCCATATCCAGCCCCATCATGGCCTGCTCAACACCCGCCTGATCTGTCATCTGCCGCTGATCGTGGCCGACAATTGCGCGCTGCGGGTCGGTGCGCAGACACGCACCTGGGTGCCGGGCGAGATGCTGATCTTCGACGACAGCATCGAACATGAGGCCTGGAACCGGGGCAATGACACCCGCGTCGTCCTGCTGTTCGAAGTCTGGCGCCCGGAAATCCACGCGGAGGAACGGATCGCGCTCACACGCCTGTTCGAAGCGATCGACCAGTTCGGCCCGAAACAGGTCGACGCCGGTTAACGCCCCTTTTCAGAATGCCCGTCTGCGACTATGGGCGCGGACAAAGACGACAAGAGAGGATGGCACGGGGCGCTCACGCTTTTCGGACATGCCATGACCTCGATCGACCCGACGCCCCCGGCGCCGTCTCCTGCCCTGCCCGTTCCGCCCGCCCATGTCGCGCGGCCGCATAGTCCTGCCGAGGATTTCTATGCGATCGCCATCGGCTGCGCCTTCATCGCCATGGGGCTGATGCTGCTGAAACATGCAAAGCTGGTGACCGGCGGCATGGCCGGCATCGCGCTGCTGCTGTCCTATCTGATCCATCTGTCGCCCGCGACGCTGTTCCTGCTGATCAACATCCCCTTCTTCCTGTTCGCCGGGCGGGCGATGGGCATGGCCTTCGGCCTCAAGACCCTGTTCGCCAATATCGCGATCATGGGCGTCGGCCTTGCCATGCCCTATGCGATGGAGATCGCCCGGATCAGCCCCTTCTTCGCCGCGCTGTTCGGCGGCTCGATCATCGGCTTCGGCATCCTCGCCATCGCGCGCCATGGCGCGGGCGTGGGCGGCGTCGGCGTGGTCGCGCTGATCCTGCAGAAATCGCGCGGCTGGAATGCCGGCCGCACCCAGATGGCCTGCGACGTGCTGATCCTGCTCGCCTCGCTGCCGATCCTCAATGCCGAGCGTTTTGGCCTGTCCGTCCTGTCGGCCGCCGCGATCAACGCCGTGCTGTTCGTCAACCACCGCCCCGGCCGCTATATCGGCCATTGATGCGCGCCGGCCTCCCCGGCTAGACGGACCCCGGCGCCCACGCCGGTGCGCCCATCATAAAAGGGGTCCAGAATGAAGCGGTTCGCGCTCTGTATAATATTGGCCAGCACGGCCCTGTCGGTTCCGGTCCGTGCCGCCACGCCCACCAGCGCGACCGCACCGGCCGATGCCCGCGCCATTGCCGCGATCCGCGCGCGCCCGGCGGTCAAGGCCGCCTTCGCCGCGCTGGAGGCCGAACATGACCAGTGGGTCGACAATATCGTCACCCTGACCCAGATTCCGGCGCCGCCTTTCAAGGAAGAGGCGCGGGCCAAGGCCTATGCCGACATGTTCCGCGCCGCCGGCCTTACCGATGTGGAGATTGACGAGGGCGGCAATGTGCTGGGCCTGCGCCGTGGCAGCGGCAAGCCGGGCGGCAAGCTGATCGTCGTGTCCGCCCATCTCGACACCGTCTTTCCCGAAGGCACGCCGGTCACGGTCCGGCGTGAAGGCAACAAGCTCCACGCGCCCGGCGTCGGGGACGATGTCGCCGGCCTCGCCACCCAGTTGAGCCTCATCAAGGCGATCGTCGGCGCCAATATCAGCGCGCCGATGGACATATTGTTCGTCGGCGATGTCGGCGAGGAAGGGCTGGGCGATCTGCGCGGCATGAAGCAGCTGTTCCACAAGGGCAAATATAAGGACCGCATCGCCAGCTTCTTCTCGATCGACGATGGCTCGGTCGATGGCCTGATCAATGGCGGCGTCGGATCGAAGCGCTATCGCCTGACCTTCACCGGCCCCGGTGGCCACAGCTTCGGCGCCTTCGGCCTGGTCAATCCGATGACGGCGATGAGCCAGGCGATCGTCGACCTCTACAAGATCCCGGTGCCCCAGTCGCCCAAGACGACCTACAGCGCCAGCGTCGTGGGCGGCGGCTCGTCGGTCAACGCCATCCCGCAGGAAGTCTGGCTGCAGGTCGACATGCGATCGGAAAGCGCGGCTGAACTGGCCAAGCTGGAACAGGCGTTCCTGGCCACGGTGGACAAGGCGGTCGAGACCGAAAATGGCGCCCGCTCGATCAAGGAAGGGCCGATCCGCGTCGACAAGAAGGTCGTGGGCGATCGTCCGGCCGGCAGCACCGCCGCCGACACGGCGCTGGTCCGCCAGACCGCCGCCGCCTATGCCGCCGAAGGCGTCACCGCGCGCATGAGCTTCAGCTCGACCGATGCCAATGTGCCGATGAGCCTGGGCATCCCGGCCATCACCATCCCGCGCGCGGCGACCGGCGGCCGGGGTCACTCGCCCGACGAATGGATCGACGTGTCGGCGCCGGAATCGCTCAAGGTCAAGCGGATGGACCTGGTCGCCCTGCTCGCCGCAGCCGGCTATCGCTGATCAACCTGACGGGGCTGGCAGACATGCCAGCCCCGTTCAGTCCGTCCTGTTCAGTCCGCCTCGCACAGCGGTTCATCCTCGCGATCGCGCGCGCGCAATGCCGCGCCCGCATCATTGGCGATGCGCGGGAAGGTCACCCCTTCCAGATTGCCGCGCCCGTCGCACAGCCGGTCACAGGCCATGTCGACCACGCCGGGCAGCGCCACCTGGTCGCCATCATATTGGGCGACGATGATGCACTTCCTGCCCCCGGAAAAGCTCAGGATCAGCTTGTCGCCGGCCCGCCGCGCCGTGCCCGCGCCATGGCAGCTCTGTTCGGTGCCGAAGATCGCCTCCAGCCCGAAACGATAGTCGCCCGACTTGGCGGGAAGGACGCAGAGCGAATCCCGCCCTGCCTCATGCCTCCGCTGATACAGCCCGACCGGCGCGACCTTCGACGCATCGGCAATGGCGCCGGTCGCGATCGCCGCGCGCTCCAGCCCCGAAGCCGCAGCCCCGGCGCGATCAGGCGCGGCGGCGCCCGGCGTTGCCGCCTGCTGGCACCCGGCCAGAAGACATGCCAGGAAAAGGCTATTGCGCCGCATCAACACCCGGTTCATCGACCGCGCTCAGCCCATCGGGTCCGATCCGGCGGAAGAAGCAGGACCGCGCGCCGGTGTGGCAGGTCGGCCCCGCCGGCTCGGCCAGCACCCAGACGGCATCCTGGTCACAGTCGATCCGGATGTCGCGCACGCCGAGCATATGGCCGGAGCTTTCGCCCTTCTTCCAAAGTGATTGGCGGCTGCGCGACCAGAAATGGGCCAGGCCGGTCTCGACCGTCAGCGCCAGCGCCTGCGCATTCATATGCGCCACCATCAGCACTTCCCCCGAGGTGACATGGGTCACCACCGCAGTGATAAGGCCATGATCGTCATATTTGGGGTTGAGGGTCAGCCCCCGGTCGCGTGCGTCATCCATCCGCGCGCTATAATCGCCAATGCGGCCCGTGCGAAGTCCCTTCGGCGCTTTGCACTGGGGCACGGCCTGACAGCGCCATCGGGTCGGACTGTCGCATTTTGGCAAATCTGTTGCACGGATGCTACAGAATGGCGACAGTCCTGCTTGCTCCCAGGCCCGCGCGCGCATAGCGTCGCGCGCGATCCGCAACAGCGGACACCAGCAGGGAAACGGATGCCAGGCCAATCAAGGGGGCCAAATATGACATCTTCGCATATCTTCACCAGCATTTCGCGCGGCGCGCTCGCCGTTGCACTCACCGCTCTGGCGCCGATCGGTGCCGCCCACGCCCAGACCGAAGCGCCCGCCGCATCGGGCGAAGGCCTGGGTGAAATCGTCGTCACCGCCTCGCGCCGGGCTGAAAATGCCAAGGACGTGCCGGTCGCCGTGACCGCCATCGGCGGCGAAAAGCTCGACGCGCTCAACAGCAGCGGCCTCGACGTCCGCTTCCTCGCCGCGCGCACGCCCAGCCTTCAGGTCGAAAGCTCGTTCGGCCGCACCTTCCCGCGCTTCTACATCCGCGGCCTTGGCAACACCGATTTCGATCCCAACGCCGCCCAGCCGGTCTCGGTCGTGCTCGACGATGTCGCGCTCGAAAATCCGATGCTCAAGAGCTTCCCGGTGTTCGACCTTGCCAGCGTTGAAGTGCTGCGCGGCCCGCAGGGCACGCTGTTCGGCCGCAACACCCCGGCGGGCGTCGTCAAGATGACCTCGGCCGCGCCGACCGATCATTTCACCGGCTATGCCAGCGCCTCCTGGGCCACCTACAACACCGTCAATGCCGAAGCCGCGATCGGCGGCCCGATCGCCGACGGCCTCAGCTTCCGCGTGTCGGGCCTGCTCCAGCGTCGCGACGACTGGGTCAAGAACGACAATGAAGGCGGCACCGCCGCCAGCGAGCTGGAAGGCTATCGCGACATGGCCGGCCGCGTGCAGCTGGCCTATGAAGCCGGCGACTTCAAGGCGGTGCTGAGCGGTCATTATCGTGACCTGGACGGCAGCCCGCGCGTGTTCCGCGCCAACATCTTCAAGCAGGGCAGCAACCATTTCGTCGACGGCTTCGACAAGGATCATGTCAACCTGGACGGCTATACCAGCCAGTCGATGAAGCAGGGCGGCGGCAATCTGCGCATGCAGCTCCATGTCGACGGCCTGGGCACCTTCTTCTCGACCACCGGCTATGAGAAGGCGAGCGTCGAAAGCACCGGCGACATCGATGGCGGCGGCTGCTACCCCTATACCGGCTGCACCGCCGGCCAGCTCGGCGTCGGCTCGTTCGACTCCAACACCGGCGGCGTGACCAAGCCGGAGGAATTCAGCCAGGAATTCCGCTTCGCGACGGACGACATGAACGGCATCCGCCTGCAGGCGGGCACCTATTTCTTCCACCAGCGCCTGAAATATAACGAATATGCCTATGATCTCGCGGGCAACCGGGTGAGTGCGATCCTGCACAACAACACCAACGAGAATATCGGCCTGTTCGCCTCGGGCGAAGCCAAGGTGACGTCGGCCCTGACGCTGCGCGCCGGCGTGCGTTATTCGCACGACGACAAGCGCGACACGATCACGCTCGATCCGGCGCTCGCCGCCAGCAGCATCTCGTCGCAGCTGATCGGCGTCGACCTGCCGCTCAGCAACACCGCGCAGGGCAGCAACCTGTCCTGGGACGTCAGCGCCACCTATGCGCTCAGCCCCGACGTCAATCTCTATGGCCGCGTCGCCACCGGCTATCAGGGCCCGGCGATCCAGGACCGCGTGACCTTCTTCAGCGTCCCCTCGGTCGCCAAGAAGCAGACCACCATCTCCTATGAGGGCGGCATCAAGGGCGCGATCGCCAACATGGTCCGCTTCGACCTGTCGGCCTATTACTGGAACACCGACGATCTGCAGCTGACGGCTGTCGGCGGCGTCGGCAACTCGGCCCGCCTGATCAACGTGAACAAGGCGGTCGGCTATGGTCTGGAAGGCAATCTGGAGGCGCAGCCGCTCGATCACCTGAACCTGACCGTGGGCGGCAGCTACAACTTCACCGAAATCCGCGACAAGAACGCCTTCGTGGCGGTCTGCGGCTCGGGCATGTGTACGCCTACCGGCAACACCTTCGTCGATGGCGGCACCACCTACAGCTATCTGGATGGCAATGACCTGCCCCAGGCGCCGCGCTACATCGCCAATGCGACCCTGCGCTATGCCATCCCGGTCGGCGACGCGGGCGAAGTCTTCGCCTATACCGACTGGGCCTATCGTAGCAAAATCAACTATTTCCTCTATTCGGCAGCCGAATTCCGCGGCCGTTCGTCGCTGGAGGGTGGCCTCAAGGTCGGTTACAAGTCGAACCATGGTTATGAGATCGCGGCCTTCGCCCGCAACATCACCAACCAGATCCGCGCCGTCAGCGCGATCGACTTCAACAACCTGACCGGCATGATCAACGAACCGCGCATCATTGGCGGCATGATCAAGGCCAGCTTCTAAACCTGGGTCTCAACGCCCCATAGGCGTTAGTCGGCAGAGGAAGGGCGTCCCGCAAGGGGCGCCCTTTCTTGTTGCACCCAGGGCAGCGGAAAGCCGCCGCCACGCGCCAGGAAAATCACCGAAGCCAGAAACGCGAAAACCCCATCCTGCCAAGGCAGGACGGGGTTTCATTTCGCGCATTCCCGAAGGAAATGGGGCGATCGACGGGATCCGAACCCGCGACCTCCGGTACCACAAACCGGCGCTCTAACCAACTGAGCTACGATCGCCACAGGGGCTGTTGCCCCGCGAGAAGGGCCACATATGCGGCCGCCCCTCCCCCGTCAAGCAGCTTATGTCAAAGGATGAAAATTATCGCCCGGCATCATTGCCGGACGCCGCCAGACGGGCGCGCAGCACGGCCAGTTCATCCGCCCCGACGCGCGGCCGCCCCTCCGCCGGCTTGCCCTTGCGCAGCTTCTTGCGATCCTTTTCCGACGGATCGACGGCACGAACCCGGACCGCCGCATGGCCCTGACCGCGAATCCCCAGTTCCTCCGCCGCGCCGCGCGACAGATCGATGATCCGGCCGCGCGAAAAGGGGCCACGGTCGTTGATCCGCACCAGGATCGTCCGCCCGGTATCGAGCGCCGTCACCTCGACATAGGCGGGCAAGGGCAGGCTGGTATGTGCCGCCGTGATCCAGCCCGGCCGGAAGCGTTCGCCATTGGCGGTGCGATTGCCCGATTCCGATCCATACCAGCTGGCATAGCCGACCAGGTCATAGCCCGGCTGGTCAGCCGGCACATAGGTGGTGCCGCGCACCGTATAGGGCTTGCCGATGCGCACCGGCATGTCGCTC
>NZ_NOIW01000062.1:0-34914 GCF_002708645.1 Sphingobium sp. IP1 | reverse complement strand
AAACTCCCGACGGTCGAACGGACCTGAGGGGCAACGGGCGTCGACACTGCGGCCATGAGATCGGGTGGCCACCCGATCTCATGGTGCCAGGTCATCCTCATGACCTCAGGCACAGATACAAGGGGCATCGAGACTTAGGCGCGTAGCGCGTTAGTCGCAGCGGGGTGGGCTTGGGCGACGTCCAGCCCACCCCCTACCCCCCTCCCGTTTACGGGAGGGGGAACAGGTCTGCTTCTGGTCGTCAGCCGTCAAAGCCTGACATCGTCATTGCGAGCTAGCGAAGCAATCCTCTCGCGCCGGTGGATTGCTTCGCTACGCTCGCAATGACGGGATATGGCCGCTAGTTGCCGCGCATGGTTTCGTCATGCCGGGCTTGACCCGCCATCCCGCTTTTCTTCGTCGCCCCAGAAAAGTGAGACCCCGGCTCAAGGCCGGGGTGACGGCCGCAGAAAATGGTCGTTTTCTCCCCGCAGGGCCGGGAGGAATAGAGGGCAGGCTCACCCCGCCGCCTTGGCCAGCCCTTTCGACAGTTGCAGCGCGCCGTTCAAACGGGCGGCGGGGTCGGGCCAGGCGCGGGTGACGACGACCTTGCTGTCCGGGCGCAGGCGGGCGACGCCGTCGAGGCGCTGGACATAGGCGACCAGGCCTGCGGGGTTGGGGAAGCGATCCTCGAAGAAGCTGACCAGCGCGCCCTTTGGCCCGACATCGATCTTGGCGATATTGGCCTTGAGGCAATTCTGCTTGATCTCGATGATCTTGAGCAGGTTCTGGGTCGGCGCGGGCAGCTTGCCGAAGCGGTCGATCAGCTCGGCGGCGAAGGCCTCCAGCCCCTGGCGGTCCTCCAGTTCGTTGATGCGGCGATAGAGGCCCATGCGCAGGTCGAGGTCCGGCACGAATTCTTCCGGGATCATGATCGGCGCGTCGACGCTGATCTGCGGCGAGAAGCTGTCGCGGCGCGCTTCGAGGCCGGCGCCCCCGGCCTTGGCGTCCATGATCGCGTCCTCCAGCATCGACTGGTAGAGTTCGAAGCCGACTTCCTTGATATGGCCCGACTGTTCGTCGCCGACCAGATTGCCGGCGCCGCGAATGTCGAGATCGTGGCTGGCGAGCTGGAAGCCGGCGCCGAGCGTATCGAGATCGGACAGAACCTTGAGCCGCTTTTCCGCGGTTTCGGTGATGATGCGGTTGGCGGGCGTGGTGAAATAGGCATAGGCGCGCGTCTTCGACCGGCCGACGCGGCCGCGCAGCTGATAGAGCTGGGCGAGACCGAAGCGGTCGGCGCGGTGGATGATGAGGGTGTTGGCGCTGGGGATGTCGAGGCCGGATTCGACGATGGTGGTGGAGAGCAGCACGTCATAGCGCTTGTCGTAGAAGGCGGACATGCGCTCCTCGACATCGGTGGCGCTCATCTGGCCATGGGCGACGATCGGCTTCACCTCGGGCACTTCGGTGCGCAGAAATTCCTCGACCTCGGTCAGGTCGGAGATGCGCGGCACGACGAAGAAGCTCTGGCCGCCGCGATAATGTTCGCGCAGCAGCGCCTCGCGGATGACGACGCCGTCCCAGGGCATGATGTAGGTGCGCACCGCCAGGCGATCGACCGGAGGGGTCTGGATGACCGACAATTCGCGCAGGCCCGACATCGCCATCTGGAGCGTGCGCGGGATCGGCGTGGCGGTGAGGGTCAGGACATGGACGTCGGTTTTCAGGGACTTGAGGCGTTCCTTGTGGGTGACGCCGAAGCGCTGTTCCTCGTCGACGATGACGAGACCGAGGCGCTTGAACGCCAGCCCCTTGGCGAGGAGGGCGTGGGTGCCCACGACAATGTCGATCGTGCCGTCGGCCAGGCCCGCCTTGGTCGCCTTCGCCTCCTTGTCGGGGACGAGGCGGGAGAGGCGGGCGATTTCCAGCGGGAAGCCGCGGAAGCGCTCGACGAAATTCATGTGATGCTGGCGCGCGAGCAGGGTGGTGGGGCAGATCACCACCACCTGCATGCCGGCCATGGCGGCGACAAAGGCGGCGCGGAGAGCCACTTCGGTCTTGCCGAAGCCGACATCGCCGCAGACGAGACGGTCCATCGGGCGGCCAGCGCCGAGATCCTCGATGACGTCGCCGATCGCGCGATTCTGATCGTCGGTTTCCTGATAGGGGAAGCGGTCGACGAAGGCGGGATAGCCGGCGGCGTCGGGCTCGGCGATCTCGGCCGGGCGCAGGGCGCGTTCGGCGGCGGTCTTGAGCAGTTCGCCCGCAATCTCGCGGATACGCTCCTTCATCCGCGCCTTGCGCCGCTGCCAGGCCTCGCCGCCCAGCTTGTCGAGGCTCACGCCCTCGCTGTCGGAGCCGTAGCGGGAGAGGACTTCGAGATTTTCGACCGGCACATAGAGCTTGTCGCCGCCGGCATAGGAGAGCGCGACGCAGTCATGCGCGGTCTTGCTGACCGGGATCTGCGTCAGCCCCTCATAGCGGCCGATGCCATGGTCCATATGGACGACCAGGTCGCCGGGCGAGAGGGTAGCGAGTTCGGCGAGGAAGGCGTCGGCGCTCTTCTTGCGCTTGGCGCGGCGGACCAGGCGATCGCCCAGCATATCCTGTTCGGTGAGGATGGCGACGTCGGGCGCAGTGAAGCCATGGTCGAGGCCGAGGACGGTGAGGACGGCGCTGCCGCCCGCCGCGGTGCCCAGCGCTTCCTGCCAGCTGTCGGCGGCAGCGAGGCGGGCGACGCCATGATCGGCGAGCAGGCCCGACAGGCGCTCGCGCGCGCCGGCCGAATAGCTGGCGATCACCACCTTCTTCTTCGTGCGGCGCAGGGCGTCGATATGCTTGCCGACCGCCTCATAGACATTGGCGTTCTGCGCGCGTTCGGGCGCGAAATCGCGCGGGCCGTCGACCGCGAAGTCGAGGACGGTGGCGCTTTCGGGCTCATGGAAGGGGGTGGTGGCATGCATCGGCCAGCTGGTGGCGGCGGCGTCCCACTCGGCGGCGTCGAGATAGAGAGCTTCGGGCTTCAGCGGGCGATAGGCGCCGGGATCGGTCGATTTCGCGGCGATGCGGTTGGCGTGATAGTCGCGGATCGCCTCGAACCGGGCGTCGGCCGCGCCGACCACGCCATGGTCGCGGACGATGATCGCGTCATCGCCCAGATGCTCGGTCAGCGGAACCAGCTTTTCCTCGAACAAGGGCAACCAATGTTCCATGCCGGCGAGGCGTCGGCCCTCGCTCACCGCCTGATAGAGCGGGTCGCCGGTCGCGGTCGCGCCGAAGGTTTCGCGATAGCGGCCACGGAAGCGCTTGATCGTGTCTTCGTCCAGCAGCGCCTCGGACGCGGGGAGCAAGGTGAAGCCGTCGACGCTGCCGGTGGTGCGCTGGTCGGTCGGGTCGAAGCGGCGCACCGTCTCGATCTCGTCGCCGAAGAAGTCGAGCCGCAGCGGCTGGTCCTCGCCGCCGGGGAACAGATCGACGATGCCGCCGCGAATGGCGAATTCGCCGCGATCATGGACCGTGTCGGTGCGGACATAGCCGTTGGATTGCAGCATGTCGGCGAGGCGCGTGATCGCGATCCGCTCCTTGGGCGCGAGGCGCGCGACCAGCTGGCGGACGCGGAACGGGGTGAGGGTGCGCTGGGTCAGGGCGTTGAGGGTGGTGAGGACCAGTTGCGGTCCCTTTGGCTTGGCCTGGAGCGCATGGAGGCCGGCGAGGCGGGCCGACGCGGTGCGCAGCGAGGGGCTGGCCCGGTCATAGGGCAGGCAGTCCCAGGCGGGAATTTCGATGAGCTCGATCTCTGGCGCGAAATAATGGGCGGTGTCGGCGACCGCGCGCATCAGTTGCTCGTCCGAAGCGACGAAGACGGCGCGGGTGGTTGCCGCGCGGGCGATGTCCGCCAGCAGCCAGGGCTGGAAGCCGGCCGGCACGCCGGACAGAGTGAGCGGCGCCTTCGCCTTCAGGATTTTCTGGAGATCGGTCATGTTTCTACTTCCTTCCTCCCCCTTGGGGGGAGGGGGACCGGCGAAGCCGGTGGAGGGGTGTTACGCTCTCGAGAGGTTGACACCCCTCCGTCTGGCCTGCGGCCAGCCACCTCCCCTGTCAGGGGAGGATGGCTTCAGTTCTCGATCTTGACGAAATCGAGCTTCAGGAATTGGTCCATCATCGGCCCCTTCCATTCGTCCGGCACGGCGATGGTGCCGAGCGCCCAGCCGATGATGTCGGCATCCTGTTCGTCCATGAAGCGCTCGAACCAGGCGATCTGCTCTTCGTTCCAGGTTGCATGATAGCGCTCGAAGAAACCGCCGACCGTATAATCCGCCTCGCGCGTGCCCCGGTGCCAGGCGCGGAATTTCAGGCGACGCATCAGCGGGTTGTCGTTCACAATTTGTTCCTTTAACGGACGTGCCGAAACAGCCGATCGGATATTTGAATGACCGTCCCGGCTGGAATGGGGCCTGACCATCCCCGAACTGCTCGTCATTGCGAGCGTAGCGAAGCAATCCACCGGTCGGACATGGATTACTTCGCTACGCTCGCAATGACGTTCACACAGGAACGATCACGCGTTACAGCCGTCAGATAGCCATGCGACCCGATATTCTCAATCCGCTCTTTGCCGAAATCTCTGCGCTCAAGGGCATTGGCCCGGCGCTGGCCCGTCCGCTCGAACGGCTGGGGCTGGCGCGGGCGGTCGATGTCGCCTTCCATCTGCCGGTCAATTATGTCGACCGGAAACTGATCGACGAACTGGACATGGCGGACGCCGGCAAGGTGATCGGCATCATGCTGACCCCAGTCGATTATCGCGCCAGTGGCAATGCGCGCGCGCCGTTCCGGGTGCAGGCGGTGGACGCCCATGGCAACGCCGTCTCCCTCGTCTATTTCGGCCGTAACAGCGCCTGGCCGCGCAAGCTGCTGCCGCTCAACGAACCGAAATTCGTGTCGGGCAAGCTGGAGGCCTATGGCGACAATCTCCAGATGGTCCATCCCGACTATGTGCTGCCGCCCGAGGAGGCCGACACGGTGCCGGCGCGCGAGAGCGTCTATGGCCTGTCGGAAGGGCTGACCAACAACCGGATGCGCGACCTGGTGGGGCAGGCGCTGGTCCGCGCGCCCGAACTGCCCGAATGGATCGAGCCGAGCCTGCTGGCGAGCAAGGGCTGGCCGGCCTGGCGCGCGGCGCTGGAGCGTTTCCATGCCGACCCGACCGACGCGCAGGCGCGCGAGCGGCTGGCCTATGACGAGATTTTCGCCGGGCAGTTGGCGCTGATGCTGGTGCGGCAATCGTCGCGGCGGCGACGCGGCGTGCCGATCAGCGGCGATGGGCGGCTGCGCGCGATGCTGAAGCTGCCTTTTGCGCCGACCGGTGCGCAGCGCCGCGCGATCGGCGAGATCGAGGGCGACATGGCGCAGGCGACGCCGATGCTGCGCCTGCTGCAGGGCGATGTCGGATCGGGCAAGACGCTGGTGGCGCTGATGGCGCTGCTGAACGCGGTCGAGGCCGGGATGCAGGGGGCGATGCTGGCGCCGACGGAAATATTGGCGCGGCAACATTATGAGACGCTGCGCAAGATGGCGTCGGGCCTGCCGATCGAGATCGCGATCCTGACCGGGCGTGAGAAGGGGAAGGTGCGCGAAGCGACGCTGATGGGGCTGGCCGATGGCAGCATCCATATATTGGTCGGCACCCACGCGATCTTTCAGGAGAAGGTGCAGTATAAGGCGCTGGGCCTGGCCGTGATCGACGAGCAGCATCGGTTCGGTGTGGCGCAGCGGATGATGCTGGCGAGCAAGGCCGAGCGATCCCCGCATCTGCTGGTGATGACGGCCACGCCGATCCCGCGCACGCTGACCCTGACCTATTATGGCGAGATGGACGTGTCGCGGCTGGACGAGATGCCGCCCGGCCGCCAGCCGATCCAGACGCTCGTCATGTCCGCCAACCGGCTGGACGAGGTGGTCGAGGGGCTGGCCCGCCATGTCGAGGGCGGGGGCCAGGCCTATTGGGTGTGCCCGCTGGTCGAGGAGAGCGAGACAAGTGACCAGGCGGCGGCCGAGATGCGCGCCGAGACGCTGCGCCAGCGCTTCGGCGACCGGGTGGGCCTGGTCCATGGCAAGATGAAGGGGCCGGACAAGGATGCGGCGATGGAGGCCTTTGCCGCCAACCGCACCCAGATATTGGTCGCGACCACGGTGATCGAGGTCGGCGTCGATGTGCCCAACTCAAGCCTGATCGTGATCGAAGGGGCGGAGCGCTTTGGCCTGGCCCAGTTGCACCAGTTGCGCGGCCGCGTGGGGCGCGGCGACAAGCCGTCGGTCTGCCTGCTGCTGCGCGGTAATGCGCTGGGCGAGACGTCGCGGGCGCGGCTGGCGCTGATGCGCGAGACCAATGACGGCTTCCGCATCGCCGAGGAGGATCTGAAGCTGCGCGGCGCGGGCGAAGTGCTGGGCACGCGCCAGTCGGGCGAGGCGGAACTGAAGATCGCGACGCCCGAACATGTGTCGGCATTGGTGGACGCCGCGCGCGACGACGCCCATCTGCTGATCGACCGCGACGGCGGGCTGGACAGCGAACGCGGGCAGGCAGCTCGCACCTTTCTCTATCTGTTCGAAAAGGATGCCGCGGTGGGATTGCTGCGGGGGGGGTGAGCGGCGCGGCCGTTCCCTTGACAGTATTGCTCGCATAGGACACCCCGTGGCGATGACGCCAGAACCGATCCGAAAGCTGAGCCGACGCGGCATTGCGGTCGAGATCGTAGCCTTTGTCGGCTTCGCGCTGCTGGCCAAATATGGGTTGAGCCTGATCTTCTGGCGCTATGCCGGCCCGGTGTCGCTGCTGCTGACGCTGGCCTTGCTGACGCTGTATATGCGTTTTTGCGGCCTGAACTGGTCGGCGATGGGATTGATCCCGCTGCCGGGATGGAGGGCCAAGCTGATGATCCTGCCCAAGGCGGGGGTGACGTTGCTGGCCTTTGCCATCGTCGTTGCACTGGTGACGATCGTCGGGCCGGCGATTGGACTGGCGTTCCTAGCGAAGGAATCCGCTGGCGTGGCCGATCGCTGGGGCGCGGTGGCGGGGAGCCTGCCGCATTATCTGCTGTGGATCGGCATTGTGTGGAGCGCGGCGGCCTTTGGCGAGGAGATGTTCTTTCGCGGCTATTTGATCACCCGATTGCAGGCGCTGTTTCCGGCTGGCCGTGTAGGCGCCATGCTGGCTGTCCTCCTGTCCGCACTGATCTTTGGCTATGGTCATTTCTATTATCAGGGATGGCGAGGGGCCTTCGTGACGGGCGGGATCGGGCTGGCGTTCGGAACGATGTTCCTGCTGTTTAGGCGCAATCTGTGGCCGTTGATCCTGTTGCACGGCGTCATCGACACGCTCACCTTCACCGCCATATTCATGCGATGGAAGTAGCGATCGACCGGGGCTTCATCATGTAGGGCGTGGCGACAATCTCTGCTGCACCTGCGAAACAAAATGCGGGGCGGTCGCGTTGCCTTTGGCATGACCGACATCAGCCTGACCCATATCACGCCGATGGCCGCGCTTTCGATCGCGCTATCGGTGGTCGTCGCCTTCGTCGTCCATTGGGCGCTCTACTGGATCGCGCTGCGGCTGGTGAAGCGCGCGCGGATCGAGCCTTTGTTGTTGCCCGCCATCTTCCAGCCGACGCGCTGGCTGGTGGTGCTGCTGGCGCTGGGGGCGGGGCTCAAGTCGATCGAGATGGGGCCGCGGATCGAGGATATCTGGTCGATCGGGGCGCGGATGGTGTTTGCGCTGCTTGTGGGCTGGCTGATCTTTCGCGCGATGCGGGCGGGCAAGGCGATGCTGGAGGCGCGCGCCGACATCAGCGTCGAGGATAATCTGAAGGCGCGGCGGCAGCGCACCAAGATCAGCATCCTCTATCGCATCTGCCAGTGCATCGTCGGCTTCTTCGTGATCGCAATGATGCTGATCGCCATTCCGGGCGTTCGGACGATCGGCGTGTCGCTGATGGCGTCGGCCGGCCTCGCCGCGCTGGCGGTGGGCGCGGCGGCGCAACCGGCGCTCAAGAATCTGATCGCCGGCATCCAGATGGCCTTTTCCGAGCCGATCCGGCTGGACGATGTCGTCATCATCGAAGGGGAATGGGGGCGGATCGAGGAGATCAGGCTGACCTATGTGATCGTGCGCATCTGGGACGACCGGCGCATGGTGGTGCCGGTATCCTATTTCCTGGAGAAGCCGTTCCAGAACTGGACGACGAAGACGTCGGACCTGCTGGGCACGGTTTTCCTCTATGTCGATCCGACCGCCGATATCGAGCGGATCCGCGCGCGCTTCGTCGAGGCGGTGAAGGCGAACGGGCGCTGGGACGGGCGGGTGGCGATCCTGCAGGTGACCGACCATCGTGCCGACGCGCTGGAGCTGCGCGGGCTGCTGTCGGCGCGCAATGCCGGGATCGCGTTCGATCTGCGCTGCGAGGTGCGCGAGGCGATGCTGACTTTCCTGCGGACCGATATGCCTGAGGCGCTGGTGCGCGGGCGTCAGACGCTGGAGAGGGACGAGTCCTTTACCAGGCGGTCCGGCGTGGCGGGATGAGCGCCATCATGGCGTCATAGCCGGCGGTCGGGATCGGCTCGACAAATTCGAGGCCGATGCGGCCTTCCTCGCTCCAGCGGACGAGGGCGCGACGATCCTTGAGCACCGGCAGCCAGATCAGCACCCGACCGCTCAGCGTGAGCAACTCTTCCGTGCGGCACATCAGGCCGAGCGGCGAGATGTTGATGATCCGCACGCCATGGGTGCGGCCGTCCGCTGTGATATGGCTGACCATGTCGACCAGGTCACGCGCCACCCGCCGCTGATCGACAGACGGGTCGCGCGACCGCATGACATGGCCGAGATTGGCGAAAACCGAGGAGGACATGGGTTTCAGCCTAGCGGGCGGAAAGTGGAGGCTTTCCTACCTGGTAGCGTTAACTGGGCTGAAACCCTGTTTGTCCTCAGGCGGTGACCAGGCCGTGTTTCTTGGCGCCGAAGCTGAGCTTGTCGCCGGCCTTGAGCGTGATTGCGGGGTCGGTGACGACTTCGCCATTCACCCTGATCGCGCCCTCGGCCAGCTTGCGGCGGACTTCCTTGTTGGAGGTCGCAAAGCCAAGGCCGGTGGTCGCCTGGATGACGGTCAGGCCCTCGGCGCCCAGCGCGACGGTCGGCAGATTGGCGTCCGACGCGCCTTCCTCGAAGGTCTTGCGCGCGGTTTCGGCGGCCAGAGCCGCGGCTTCGATGCCACGGCAGAGCGCGGTTGCCTCGTTCGCCAGGATCTTCTTGGCCTCGTTGATCTCCGCACCCTGCAGTGCGGCGAGACGGTTGACCTCGTCCATCGGCAGGTCGGTGAACAGGCGCAGCCGGTTGAACACATCGGCGTCGGCGGTGTTGCGCCAGAACTGCCAATAATCATAGTCGGACAGCTGGTCCTGGTTCAGCCAGACGGCGCCGCCCACGGTCTTGCCCATCTTGGTGCCGTCGGCATTGGTGAGCAGTGGCGTGGTGAGGCCGAACACCTGCGTGCCATCGACGCGGCGGGCCAGTTCGACGCCGTTGACGATATTGCCCCACTGGTCCGATCCGCCCATCTGCAGGCGGCAATCGCTGCGACGCGACAGCTCCAGGAAGTCATAGGCCTGGAGGATCATGTAGTTGAATTCGAGGAAGCTCAGCGACTGCTCACGGTCTAGGCGCAGCTTGACGCTGTCGAAGCTCAGCATCCGGTTGACCGAGAAATGCTGGCCGATGTCGCGCAGGAAGGGGATATATTCGAGCTTGTCGAGCCAGTCGGCATTGTCGACCATGATCGCGTCGGTCGGACCGTCGCCAAAGGTCAGGAAGCGTTCGAACACGCGCTTGATGCTGGCGACATTTTCCTGGATCAGGTCGACGGTCAGCAGCTTGCGCGCTTCATCCTTGAAGCTGGGATCGCCGATCTTGCCGGTGCCGCCGCCCATCAGGACGATCGGCTTGTGACCCGCCTTCTGCAGCTGGCGCAGCATCATGATCGACACGAGATGGCCGACATGGAGCGACGGCGCAGTCGGGTCGAAGCCGATATAGCCCGGCACCACCTGTTTGGCGGCCATGGCATCAAGCCCTTCCGCGTCGGTCAGCTGGTGGATGTAGCCGCGTGCTTCGAGCAGGCGGAGGAGATCGGACTGATAGTTGCTCATGACGCGCGCCTGTAGCATTGGGGCAGCAAGTGGAAAAGAGGCGGAGTTTTCGATCATGTTGGCAATCGGTCTGATGTCCGGCACCTCGCGCGACGGGATCGACGCCGCGCTGATCGAGACGGACGGCGAGGGGCAGGCCGAGGCAATCATTTTCCACGCCCAGCCCTACAGCGATGATTTTCGCGAACGGCTGGCCGCCGCCTGCGCGCGGGCAATGGCGATGGACGCGCCGGGCGAGGATCCGCTGATCCGCGCGGTGGAGATGGACCTTACCAATTTCCATATCGATGCGATCGCCGACATGCTGGGCCGCAGCGGCCATGTGGCGGAGGATATCGCGGTGATCGGCTTTCATGGTCATACCGTTGCCCACCGGCCCGAGCGGCGCTGGACCTGGCAGATTGGAGACGGGGCGGTGCTGGCTGGCGCGTTCGGCATTCCCGTGGTCGCCGACCTGCGTAGTGCCGATGTGCGCGCGGGCGGGCAGGGGGCGCCGCTGATGCCGGTCTATCATCGGGCATTGTCCGATGGTCTGGCCAAGCCGGTCGGCATCCTCAATCTGGGCGGGGTGGCAAACATCACCGCGATCGGATCGGACGGTAGCCTGATCGCCTTCGACACCGGCATGGCGAGCGGCCTGATCGACAACTGGATGCAGGCGCATGGCGACGCCGCCTATGATGCGGGCGGCGCGACCGCCGCGCGGGGCCAGGTGGACGAGGCGCGGCTGGCGGCGATGATGGCCGATCCCTGGTTCGCGGCGCCGCCGCCCAAGAGCATCGACCGTGAAGCCTTCACCATTGCGCCGGTCGAGGGGCTGTCGCTGGCGGACGGGGCGGCGACGCTGACCGCCTTTTCCGCGCAGGCGGTGGCACGCGGTGTCGGCCATCTGCCCGAACGGCCGGCGCGCATCTATGTGGCGGGCGGCGGCCGTCATAATGCCACGCTGATGGCGATGCTGGCGACGCGCACCGGCGCCGATGTCCGCTCGGTCGACGAACTGGGCTGGGATGGCGACGCGCTGGAGGCGCAGGGCTTTGCCTATATGGCGGTGCGGCACCTCAATGGCCTGCCGATCAGCTTTCCCGGCACCACCGGCGCGCCTGAACCGATGACCGGCGGCGTGCTGTTCCAGCCCTGAAAAGGGGGATGGGGCGGCCGGGCGCCGCCCCTGATCCTTATTGGCGCAGGCGCTCGATCGCCTGGGCAAGGGCGACATAGAGTTTGCCCATGTCGGACGAGAGGATGGCGACGCCCAGGGCATTGCCGTCACGCGCCGACAGGATGATCCGCAGCATCGCCTCGAAATCGTGGATGTAGCGGTTCACATGCTCGCGGAAATCGGCGTCATTGTCGTAATGGAGCGCGATTTCGCGGGATTCGCCGGCGTCGAGCAGCTTGACCGCACGGCGGGTGAAGACGCCGCGATCGCCCTTGAGATAGGCCGACCAGTTGGTGTCGGTCACATCGTTGGACAGGATCTTGGCGACGTCGATCGCGGTGCTGTTGAGCGATTCGATCAGCAGGGCGGAGCGGCGCGAGAAATGGTCGCGATCGCGTTCCTCGGCGGCGCGGCCGGCTTCCTCGATCCGCTGTTCCAGCCCGGCGCTGGTATCGGCGATCGTCATCAACTGGCGGGTCAGCCGATCCGAGGCATTGTGCGCGGCGCGCACGGCCTCTTCCGCGACATCGGCCAGCTTCTCGATCTGGGCCGAAACCTGATCGCCGACCGCCTGCTGCATCGCCTGCTCGCTGGCTTCGGCCAGGTTCTGTACCGCGTCGGGGATGGCGCGGCCGAGCGCCTGACGGGCGCGCTCGGCGGCCTGTTCGGCGGTGTCCTTGACGCGCAGCAGCGCAGTGATGAGCAGCGGGCCGGCACCTTCGGTGATGCGGGTCGTGTCCTCATGCGCGGCGTCGAGCGCAGTGCGCAGCTTTTCCACCAGTTCGCGGTTGGATTCGATGCCGCTCTGGGTGCTTTCGAGCCATTCGGAGAGACGGCGACCCTGGCCGCGCAGCATCTCCTCGGCTTCCTGGGTGCGGCCGACCAGCGCCTCCGAAATGGCTTCCAGCCGTTCCAGTTCGGGCGTCGCGGCACCCAGCATGGCGCGGCTGGTTTCCAGTCGGGCGTCGAAGCGGGCGAGCGCACCGGGATAGGTTTCGTCCAGTTCCCGGACGCTGGAGTCGAGCGCAACCATCAGCGTTTCGGCATTGCCGATCAGCTTTTCGGCAGTGGTGCTGCCGTCATGCAGCGCGGTGTCGATCCGGCGGGTTTCCTCGGTCAGGCGGGTCAGCGCGTCGGTCAGCTTCTGGCTGCGGGCGAGGGCATTATCCTCCAGCGCGGCAAAGCGAGCCTCGGCCTGGTCGATCGTCTGGTTGAGCGTGCCGTGCAACCCGGCCATCAGGCTGCGCTGTCCTTCGACCAGATCGTTGATCTGGTGCAGGCGGCTTTCGACCTCGCCAATATCGTCGGCAAGGCCGGCGACGGTGTCGGTGCCGATCGCGGCGATGCTGTCGCGCGAACGGGTGATGAGGCTGTCGAGCGCGCCGGCCTGATCGCGCAGCCCGGCATCGGTCAGGGCGAGCGTTTCACGGGCCTGAAGCAGGGTGGCGTCGAGCCGCTGGCGCAGATCGTCCTCGATCGAGCCAAGATCCTGGCCCAGCGCTGCGAGCGCATTCTGGCTGGTGGCGGTGATGCTGGCCTGGGCACGGGCGACCAGCGCCTCCAGCGTGGCGCGCTGGGTCGAAAGCCCTTCCTGCGCGCGCTCCATCGTGTCGCGCACCTGATCCATCGAGGTTTCGAGGCGACCGCGTAGCGATGCCTCGACCAGGTCGAGATCCTGGGTGAGGGCGCGAACGGCACCATCGCTGGTTTCGCCGAGCGATACAGCGACGCGATTGACCAGCGCCTCCAGCGCGGCGGATTGCGCATCGATATCCCGTTGGGTCAGGACCATGGCGGCGCGCGCGCTCTGCGCCGATGTCTCGATCCGCCCGGCGGCGATGTCGGCCAGGCCGTTCACCTCGTCGGTGGCGCTGCGGGTGGTTTCCTGCAACTGGCCTAGCTGGCTCGACAGGCTCTTGGTCGCGGACAGGGTGCGGGTGCGGGTGTCGTCGGACAGTTCGCCCAGCGCATGGAGGCGCGCTTCGAGCGTGTCGATCCGTTCGGCGAGCGCGTGACCATTGTCCATGATCTGCGCGGCCATGCGCACGGATCGTTCTTCGAGCTGCGGCATGGCGGCGATCAGGGCGTCCATCCGTGCGACCAGGGCGGTGCCGGCCCGCTCGGCGCTTTCGGCGCGTTCGGCGGTGGTCTGGGCGCGGCCGGCGATCAGTTCGGCCGATGCCTCCATATTGCTGCTGGCGGCGGCGCCATAGCTGTCGAGCAGTTCGGCCTGATCCTGCATCGTCTGGCGCGCGGATTCGAGCCGGTCGGCGATCCGGCCGAGGCGCAGTTCGAGCAGTTCGGCCTCGGTCCGCAGCGCGTGGGCGGTATCGAGATAGCGGCGCGATTCGGCGCGGCTGTTGCGCACGATCAGGAGATAGGCGATGCCGAGCAGGCTGATCGGCACCAGCAGCGTGGCGACGAGTGCGGGCCAGGCGGCCGGGCCGGCCCGCCACTGATCCGACACGATCGTCGCCCAGAGCGCGAAGCCAAGCCAGAGTAGCGCCAGCAGGCTGAGCCCGATCCGGGCGTTGCGCACCAGCTTTTCGCCTGCCCCCTGCGCGTCGTCAGGGGCATCTTCAATGTCCAGTACGGCCTGCTTCAATAGCAGGATGTCATCCGCGGCCGGCGCGTTGCCGGTCGCGTTTCCCTCGTCTCGCCAGAATTCGACGATTGTGCTGCCCCCATTCATGGGTGTGATCCTATCATCTTTTCCGTCTGCGCAAATGCCTTGTTACCAAAACTTAACGCAATTTCGATAGCTTCCGTCCCCATGTCCTATGATCCTGGCGCTCTTAATGCGGCATTGGCCGCCGCCGTCGGCGAAGACGCGGTGCTGATCGCCGATCTGCGCGTGGCTTTCCTTGAAAGCGCGGAGCGCCATCTCGACCTGATGAGCCGGGCGCGCTGCGACGCCAATTGGGAATTGGCGGCCTGGCGTTTGAAAGGCCTGGCGGCGAGTTTCGGCCTGACCAGCCTGATGGCGCTGGCGGACGAGGCGGTCGAGGCCGGGCCGGGCGATCCGCGCGCCTTGCAGCGCTTGCGCAGCACGATCGAACTGCTTCAGCAGGGCTGACCGGCGACCTGAAACCGGTGATTTGAAAGCGCCTGCTTGCGCTGCGTCGTTCGGCTTGCAAGAAGATCGTCGCAATCAAAATGGGTCGGTTTCCAGACAATATGACATTCGCGGCCATTCTCAGTGCCAGCCGGGCTTCAAGTGATTCGCCTGCAGCGCTTCGCGCCACCCTGCATTTCGCCGGCCAGACGCTGGTCGAATATCAGGCGCGACAGGCAGTTCGGGCCGGTGCGGACCGGATCATGATCCTGGTCAGCGTCATCACGCCGGCCATTTCGCAGGCGGTCGACCGGCTGAGCGCGGACGGCATTGCCGTCGCCCTGATCCGCGACATGGTGTCGATGGTGCGCGATGCGCCGCGCAACGCCGATGTGCTGCTGGTGGCCGATGGCGCGGTGGTGGCGCAGGGCCATTATGACGCGCTGGCGGGACAAGCGGGCAATGCTTTGCTGGTCACCGACGACAGCCGCGCCAGTGCGCCGTTCGAGCGGATCGATGCGGGGCAGCGCTGGGCCGGGCTGGCGCGGATCAATCCGGCGCTGCTGTTCGGCACGCTGGACATGATCGGTGACTGGGATCTGGCGCTGACCTTGGTGCGATCGGCGGTGCAGGGCGGTGCGGTGCGAATCACCGTGCCGCAGGATGATCTGCTGGAAGGCCGAGTCGCGCTGGTCGACGGGCAGGAACAGGCGGACCTCGCCGCGCAGGCGGTGATGTCGACCGGCGCGCGATCGGGATCGTCCAGCCGCGGCGGGATCGAACATTATCTGTTCGGGCCGCTCGCCCGGCTGCTCGGCCCCGCATTGATGCGCAGCCAGGTGCCTGCGATGCAGGTGCGGATCGGTTCGATCGCGCTGGCCGGCATTGCGCTGATGCCGCTGGAACTGGGCTGGCCGGGCACCGGGCTCAGCCTGTTGCTGCTGGCGCTGCTGCTGGCGGAACTGGCCGATCGGCTGGATGAAATGGCGCTGCGCCGGCCGCCGAGCGGCTGGATCGCCTTTCTGGCGCCGGGACTGGCGCTGATCGGTGTGATGCTGTCGGGCAGCGGGATGGTGCCCAACTATCTGGCGTTGCTGCTGGGCATCATCACGGTTGCCGATCGCTGGCGTCGGACCGGGGCGGCGCGCGCCTGGATGATCTTCACGCCGGGCACCGCTCTGCTGGTGCTGCTGGCAGCCCTGCTGACGGGGGCTGAGGCGCTTGGTTTCGACATTGCCATGCTGGCGGCGATCGGATCGATCGGGGCGATCATCCTGTCGCGTCGGGGCGGATAATTATTGTCGCATCGAGAGCGTTGATTTTGCTGTCAGGGTTTAGTGCATTTTAACGACGTGGGGTTATGCTGCCTTGCATGAGCGCCCACACGTCCCTTGCCGGATCCATCATGGCGGACAGCTGGCCCATGGCACATGTCATGGCCGGCATGTCGGCCGTGCCCGTCGGCCATGCGATTGATCTCGCCTTTTTCTTTCCGGTCGAGGACCGGGCGCGCCATGATGCGCTGATCGCCGAGACCCGCCGTCATCTGGGCGGGTGCCTGACCGCGATCGAAACCGCGCTGCGGCTGAGCCTGGCGGGCGATCCTGCCATTGCCGCGGCGCTGGGGCGTTGGCCCGATGGGCTGTGCTGGCCGACCATCTGTGCGCAGCCGACACTGCTGGGGCCGGCCTTGCTGGCCCATATGCAGATGCGCGCGGGGGTCAGCCTGTTGCTGCGGCAGATCGGGCGCCCCGATGGCGAGCCGCCGGAACAGCCCGAGGCCGAATCGATCCTGTCGTCGGACGATCCCGAAATTGGTGACGCGATCGTCGCGCTGGCGCTGGCCGAGGGGCAGTGGCAGGCGATGGGGGGCGAGGATCAGCCGATGCGGCCCGATCTGCCGGCCGAACATTTTGCCGAACTGGTGTGGACGGCGGCTGCCTGTCTGGCGGCGGTGGTGCAGCGCACCGCGCTGGAGCCGGACAATCAATTGCTCGGCGCGTTCGAGCGGGCGGGCTGGGCGCTGCTCGCCAGCCATGACGAAAGCAACGGCCCGATCGCGGCGGCCGACCAGTTGGTGCGCCGGCTGGGGCCGCAGGCCGATGCGCCCGACCTTCTGGGCGCGGCGCTCGGGCAGCGGCGGTTTCTGCTGTTTGCGGCGCTGGCCGGGCGACGGCTGCGCCTTGGCACCGCGCAGGTGACCGACATATTGATCATGGGACCGGTGATGCAGGTGGCGACCCTGTGCCGGGCGCTGGGCGGAACCGGGGCGGATTATCGCCATCTGCTGCTGGCGCTGCGGCCGGTGCGGCCGGGCCTGTCGGACGCGGTGATCGTGGCCGAGGCCGACCAATATCAATTGCTGAGCGACGTGAAGGCGGAAGCCGTGGTGGGCGCCCTGCGCGCGCCGGCCGCCTTCCGCGCGAAGCTCGATCATTTGCGGCGCGTTACCGGATGAACATGACGCTCCACCCCTCCATCGTCCGGGCAACGGCATCGGCAGACGGCACGCTATTGAGTGCCGATGCGCCGCTGCTCGCCTTGCAGCGGGAGGCGGGGAGCGATCTGCTGGGGCCGCTCGCCATTCCGCAACTGGCCGCCGTGGTGCGGCTGGCGGCGCGGCTGGGTGTCACGGTGTCGCGGCCGGTGGTCGCGGCGGCCGAGCGGGGCGACATCGACATGTGGGTGCGGGCGCGCAGCGACGAAGGGCCGGACGGGCGCATCGTGTCGCTGGCGGTGGTCGACTGGAGCGAGCGGCCGCCGCTCGCCAATGCCGGCGACCATAGCCGGCGCGAGGCCGATCTGGCGGCGCTGGCCGATGGCTGGACCTGGCAGATCGACACCCAGTTGCAGTTCCAGATGGCGATTGCCGGGACCGACCGGCAGGGCGCATTGCCGACGCAGCCACCCCTGCCGGGCAGCCGTTTCTCCAGCTATTTCGAGCTGCAGAGCGATGGCGAGGGTGACATGGCGATCCTGCGCGGCTTCACCCAGCGCCGCGCCTTCCGCGATCAGGTCGCGACATTGGTGCATGATCCCGAACAGCATGTGCGGCTGGCGGGCTTTCCGTTGTTCGACCTGGCCGGCCATCTGGTCGGCTATCGCGGCAAGGCCTGTCCGATCGAGCGACCGCCGGCGCTGGCGCGGGCGGATACGACGCAATTGTCGCTCTATCCCGGCGAGTTCGGCAAGCGGCTTGATCGCTCGCTGCGCCAGCCGCTGGGGCGGATCATTGCCAATGCGGACACGATCGGCGCGCAACTGGAGGGGCCGTTGCGGCCCGATTATGCCGATTATGCCAATGATATCGCGACCGCCGGCCGTCACCTGATGGCGCTGGTCGATGATCTGGCGGATCTGCAGGCGATCGACCGGCCCGATTTCGGCGTGATCATCGAGGATGTCGACCTGGCCGATCTGGGACGGCGGGCCGGCGGCTTGCTGACGGTCAAGGCGCTGGATCGGCACATCAAGATCCATTGTCCGGATGTCGACCAGATATTGATGGCGAGGGGCGAGTTCCGCCGCGTGCTGCAGATACTGGTCAATCTGGTCGGCAATGCGGTGCGCTATTCGCCCGAGGGATCGCAGGTGCGCATCGTCGTGGAGCGGGAGCATCGGCAGGCACGAGTGCTGGTGATCGACCAGGGTGCGGGCGTGGCGCTGGAGGATCGCGAGAAGATTTTCGACAAGTTCGAGCGGCTAGGACGCGACGATCCGGGCGGTAGCGGGCTTGGCCTCTATATCTCGCGCAAGCTGGCGCGGGCGATGGGCGGCGACATCAGCGTCGGCGGCACGCCGGGCGAGGGCGCGCGCTTCATCCTGACCTTGCCGGTGCTCGACTGACGGGCGCGCGATCGCGCTTATATGAGATAAAGAGCGCTTGTTTGTCCGGCGGATGCCGTCCCGATAGGGTGGCGGCATGGACAGATCGCATTGCCTGGCCACCTATGGCACGCTGGCACCCGGACGGGCCAATCATCATCAACTGGCGCAGCTGCAGGGCCATTGGCAGGCGGGGCATGTGACCGGCCATCTGGTCGCGCATGGCTGGGCCGCGTCGATGGGCTTTCCTGCCTTCATTCCCGACGAGGGCGCCGCGGCGGTGCCGGTCCAGCTGTTCCGCTCGCCCGACCTGCCGGCCCACTGGGCGCGGCTCGATGCGTTCGAGGGGGCGGATTATCGCCGTGCCGCAATCGATGTCGTTACCGATCAGGGGCGGGTGCCGGCCTGGATCTATGTCTATGCAGGGGCTGGCGGCTGAGCCCTAAACGAAAAACGGCGCCCGATGGGGCGCCGTTCCTCTTGTCTCTTGTGACCGCGTCTTAGCGCTTGTCGACGGCGACATAGTCGCGCTGCGTCGGGCCGGTGTAGAGCTGACGCGGACGGCCGATCTTCTGCGCTGGGTCCGAAATCATTTCGTTCCACTGCGCGACCCAGCCGACGGTGCGGGCGAGGGCGAAGAGCACGGTGAACATTTCGGTCGGGAAGCCGATCGCCGAGAGGATCACGCCCGAATAGAAGTCGACATTCGGGTAGAGCTTCTTCTCGATGAAGTAGGGATCGTTGAGCGCGATCTGCTCCAGTTCCTTGGCAACGTCGAAGATCGGGTCGTTGACGCCCAGCTTCTCCAGCACGTCCTTCGCGGTCTTCTGCATCACGGTCGCGCGCGGATCGTAATTCTTGTAGACGCGATGGCCAAAGCCCATCAGGCGGAACGGATCGTCCTTGTTCTTGGCGCGGGCGATATATTCCGGAATGCGATCGACGGTGCCGATTTCGCGCAGCATGTTGAGCGCGGCTTCGTTCGCGCCGCCATGCGCCGGGCCCCACAGGCAGGCGATGCCGGCCGCGATGCAGGCGAACGGGTTGGCGCCCGACGAACCGGCGAGGCGGACGGTCGAGGTCGACGCGTTCTGCTCATGGTCGGCATGCAGGGTGAAGATCTTGTCCATCGCGTCGACGACGATCGGGTCGATCTTATACTCTTCCGCCGGGACCGAGAAGGTCATGTTCAGGAAGTTGGCGGTGTAGCTGAGGTCGTTGCGCGGATAGACAAAGGGCTGGCCCACCGAATATTTGTACGCCATCGCAGCGATCGTCGGCATCTTGGCGATCAGGCGGTGGCTCGCAATGCGGCGCTGTTCCGGATCGTTGATGTCGGTCGAGTCATGATAGAAGGCCGACAGGGCGCCGACGACGCCGACCATGATCGCCATCGGGTGGGCGTCACGACGGAAGCCGCGGAAGAAGGCGGTCAGCTGTTCATGCACCATGGTGTGGCGCGTGATGGTGTTGGTGAAATCGGCCAGTTCCTTGGCCGAAGGCAGTTCGCCGTTCAGCAGCAGGTAGCAGACTTCCATGAAGCTGGACTGTTCGGCGAGCTGGCCGATCGGATAGCCACGATGCAGCAGCACGCCGGCGTCGCCATCGATATAGGTCAGGCCCGATTCGCAGCTGGCGGTCGAGGTGAAGCCCGGATCGTAGGTGAACATGCCGGTGTTGGCGTAGAGCTTGCGAACGTCGATGACCTGGGGACCGACGGTGCCATCCATGATGGCATAGTCCTTGGCCTCTCCGCCAACGGTCAAACTGGCATTATTATCCGACATGTTTTTCTCCTTAACTGCCGTCAACCGGCCACCACGTGCCCCGCAGCGGTCAGTCGCTTCAAGCTTTCCTCTTTCCCCAGAAGGAAGAGGACATCAAAAATACCCGGCGAGACCGTGCGCCCGGTGAGCGCCGCACGAAGCGGCTGTGCCACCTTGCCCAGGCCAAGCCCCGCATCCTCTGCCACGCGGCGTATCACTTCATCGATCGCTTCAACCGTCCAGGACTGGACGGGCTGGAGAGCGTCGGCTGTCTTTTTCAGCAGCTCACGCGCGGGTTCATCTAGCAGAGCAGACGCCTTCTCGTCAAAATCGAGCGGGCAAGATTTGAACAGAAACTCCGCGCCTTCTGCAATTTCGTTAAGCGTCTTGGCCCGCGGCTTGAGCGAAACCATCGCCTGGGTCAAAATATCGCGCTGGGCATCATTCAGTTGCGTATCAAGACGCGACTCAACGCGCGGGGCGACCAGAGCGGCCAGGCGCGCCTCGTCGGCTTCGCGCAGATAATGGCCGTTCAGATTTTCCAGCTTCTTGATGTCGAAGCGCGAGGGCGAGCGGCCAACGCCGTCGATATCGAACAGTTCGATGGCGCGTTCGATCGAGATGATCTCTTCATCGCCATGGCCCCAGCCCAGGCGCAGCAGATAGTTCAGCACCGCTTCGGGCAGCATCCCCATCTCGTCGCGATAGGCGTCGACGCCGAGCGCCCCGTGGCGCTTCGACAGCTTTGCGCCGTCCGACCCGTGGATCAGCGGGATATGGCCATAGACCGGCTCTTCCCAGCCCATGGCCTTGATGATCGCCAGCTGGCGGAAGGCGTTGTTGAGATGGTCGTCGCCGCGGATGACATGGGTGACGCCCATGTCATGGTCGTCGACCACGACGGCCAGCATATAAGTGGGGGTGCCGTCCGACCGGAGCAGGATCATGTCGTCCAGCTCGGCATTCTGCACCACGACGCGGCCCTGGACCGCATCCTCGATCACCGTCTCACCGGTCCGAGGGGCCTTGATACGGATGACGAAGGGGGCGCCTTCGGGCGCTTCCTCCGGCGAGCGGTCGCGCCAGCGGCCGTCATAGCGCATCGGCTGCTTGGCGGCGCGCTGCTGTTCGCGCAGTTCGGCCAGCTCTTCCTGCGTCGCATAGCAGCGATAGGCATGGCCATTGGCGAGCAGCTGGTTGGCGACCTCGGCATGGCGCGGGGTGCGCTCGAACTGGAACACGGCCGGTTCGTCGCCGCCCAGGTTCAGCCATTCCAGACCGTCGAAAATGGCGGCCACGGCTTCCTCGGTGGAGCGGGCGCGATCGGTATCCTCGATGCGGAGCAGGAACTTGCCGCCATGATGGCGCGCAAACAGCCAGTTGAACAGCGCGGTGCGGGCGCCGCCAATATGCAGGAAGCCCGTTGGCGACGGGGCGAAACGGGTCACCACCTGCTTGTTCAATCCCGTTGCACTTGCCGTCATATTCGCTGACATTCTTCCTGCCTGATCCATGGATGCGACGCCCCCTAGCATGGCTTTTGAGCCACGACAAACGTCCGTTGGGCGCAGGACGGTGCGTATTGCGCACAATGGATTTGCGCGGATCGAACAATGGCTGGAGGTGGAGCGCGAACAACTCGCCTTGTGGGTGCCGGTGGCGCTGGGCGCGGGCATTGCCGGCTGGTTCGTGCTGCCGGGGCCGGCACATTGGCTGGCCTGTTGCTGCGGGGCGCTGGGGCTGGCCTGTCTGGCGCTGTTGCTGCCGGTTGGCGCGCGATTGCGGCACATGCTGGTGGCCGGCGGCTTGCTGGCTTGTGTTGGTTGCCTGCTGGTCTGGGGCAAGGCGACATGGCTGGGTCAGCCGCCGCTGGCTCGTCCCATATTCGCACAGGTGACGGGCACGGTGACGGCGGTGGCCAAGCTGCCGGCGCAACAGATGGTTCGGGTGGGCCTGCGGCCGATCGCGGCGCCGGCGCTGCCCGCGGCGATCCGGGTAAATATCGCGGAGGCGGACGTGCCCGAAGGGCTGGGCAAGGGGGCGGTGCTGCGCTTTCGTGTGCGGCTGATGCCGCCCGCGCCGCCGAGCGTGCCGGGCGCGTTCGATTTTGCGCGACGCGCCTATTTCCAGGGGATCGGGGCGACCGGGCGCGCGCTGGCGCCGGTCGAGGTGGTGGAGAAGGCGCGTGGGGGGCCGACGCTGCGGGCGCGGCTGTTCGATCATATCAGCGGACAGGTGACGGGCGCACCGGCGGGGATTGCGGTGGCGCTGGCGACCGGCGACCAGGGCGCGATTGCCGAAACGGATGCGGAGGCGATGCGGCGCAGTGGGCTTGCCCATCTTCTCTCGATCAGCGGGCTGCATGTGACGGCGCTGATCGGGGCGGTGATCTTCCTGCTGTTGCGCCTGCTGGCGTTGATTCCGCGCGCGGCTTTGGACTGGCCGCTGATGCTGATCGCGGCGGCCGGGGGCGCGTTGGCGGGAATCGGCTACACGCTGCTGACTGGGCGGAGGTGCCGACGGTGCGATCCTGCATCGCGGCGCTGCTGGTGCTGGGCGGGCTGGCGCTGGGGCGCGAGGCGATCACATTGCGGCTGGTGGCGACCGGTGCGCTGGTGGTGCTGGCCTTCTGGCCCGAGGCGCTGATCGGCCCGAGCTTCCAGATGAGCTTCGCCGCCGTAGTCGCGCTGGTGGCGCTGGGCGAGCATCGGCGGTTCAAGGCGTTCGCGATGGCGCGGGACGAGCCTTGGTTGCGCAAGGCCGGGCGGACGGTGGCGGCGATGCTGGTGACCGGCCTTGCCATCGAACTGGTGCTGGCGCCGATCGCGCTTTTCCATTTTCACAAGGCAGGTTTGCTCGGCGCGGTGGCCAATCTGGTCGCGATCCCGCTCACCACCTTCGTCATCATGCCGCTGGAGGCGCTGGCGCTGTGCTTCGATCTGGCCGGGCTGGGCGCGCCCTTCTGGTGGCTCACGGCCAAGGCGATCGCGCTGTTGCTGGCGGTGGCGCATGGCGTGGCGGCGAGCCCGATGGCGGTGATGCTGGCGCCGGCGGTGCCGGGCTGGATTTTCGGGATCATCGTGGTGGGAGGCCTCTGGTGCCTGCTCTGGCGCAGTCGCTGGCGCTGGCTGGGGTTGGCGCCGGTCGCAATCGGTCTGGCCGGCATCGCGCTGCTGGCGCCGCCCGATATCGTGGTGACGGGCGACGGGCGGCATGTCGCGGTGCGGACGCCGACAGGGACGATGGCGCTGCTGCGCGAGGGGGCGGGCGATTATGTCCGCGATGTGCTGAGCGAGAGTGCGGGCTATGACGGGACGCTGGAGGCGATCGCGAAGATGAAGCAGGCGCGCTGTTCGACGGATCTGTGCGCGGTGGCGTTGCCGCGGGGCGGGCGCGACTGGCAGTTGCTGGTGACGCGCAATGCGATGCTGGTCGATCGCCCGATATTGGAGCGGGACTGCGCGGCGGCCGATATCGTCATCAGCGACCGGGGCCTGCCCTGGTGGTGCCGGCCGCGCTGGATGAAGATCGACCGCCGGCTGCTATCCCGCACCGGCGGCCTGTCGATTGGCCTTGAAAGCGGCAAAGTTCACACCGTCCATCGGCCCGGCGACGCGCATCCGTGGATCGTGCGCCGCCGGCCCCGAACAGCCGGTCAGTTGTAGCGGCGCAGCAGGCCGGCGAGCTTGCCCTGGATGCGGACCTGGCGCGGATCGTAGATCTGCGGTTCATAGGCGGCATTGGCGGGATCGAGCCGGACCCGGCTGCCTTCGCGGCGGAAATATTTGAGCGTCGCTTCGGCGTCGTCGATCAGGGCGACGACGATCTGGCCCTCGCGCGCGACATCGGTGCGCTGGATCAGCGCGAAGTCGCCGTCGAGAATGCCGGCCTCCATCATCGAGTCCCCCGACACTTCGAGCGCATAATGGTCGCCCGAGCCGAGCAAGGCGGCGGGGACGGAGAGCATGGTATGGCTTTCCATCGCCTCGATCGGCACGCCGGCGGCGATGCGGCCATGCAGCGGAATTTCGATCACGTCATTGGCGGCGGTCGGCAACAGCACGGCGGGCGCCGACACCTTGGGCGTCGGGACGGCTGGTGCAGACGCGCGATGCATCGCGTCGGGCAGCTTCAACACTTCGAGCGCGCGGGCGCGGTTGGGCAGGCGACGGATGAAGCCCCGTTCCTCCAGCGCGTTGATCAGCCGGTGGATGCCGGACTTGGAGCGCAGGTCGAGCGCGTCCTTCATCTCCTCGAACGAAGGGGACACGCCGCCTTCTTCCAGCCGGGTCTGAATGAAGCTCAGCAATTCCTGCTGCTTGGGCGTCAACATCGGCGGTCCTCCATGGAACGAATGAAGAACGCATAGGAAACGGAAAGGGGCAAGTCAAGCGCGTTAAGCCATGCGCCGCTTTTGCCGGTCAGGCAGCCAGGGGGATGATGTCCACCATGTCGCCGGCAATGGCGGGGGCTGAGCCGGCCGGCCGGCGGATCAGACAGTCGGCCAGCGCCATGGCGGCGGGGGCGGCGCTGTCCTGCGATGTGACCGAGACGATGCCGTCGGCCCCGCGATAGGCGCGCAGATAATCGTCGCGTTCCGCCGTTGGGCCGAGCGGTGCGGCAAGGCGGGCCTGCACGATCGGCGGCAGCGGCGCGCGCGATCCGGCGAGATGGCGGACCAGCGGGCAGAGGAAGAGGGTGCCGGTGACGAAGGCGGAGACCGGGTTGCCCGGCAGGCCGAGAAAGATTGCATTGCCGAGGCGTCCGGCCATCAGCGGTTTGCCCGGCCGCATTGCGATCTTGTAGAAATCGAGCGTGCCGCCGGCGGCCGCAAAGGCGGGGCGGACATAGTCATGGTCGCCGACCGAGGCGCCGCCGGTCGAGACGATGATGTCGGCCTGTGACGCCTGTTCCAGCGCCTGCGTCATCGCGGCGAGATCGTCGGGCACGATGCCTAGGTCGATCACGTCGCAGGGCAGGGCGGCGAGCAGGGCGGCCAGCATCGGCGCGTTGGACGAGGGGAGATAGCCCGGCGGCGTCGGCGCGCCGGGGGGCACAAGTTCATTGCCGGTCGAGAGCAGGGCGACGCGCGGCCGGGCGCCGACGGGCAGACTGCCATGGCCGCCCAGCACGGCGAGCGCGATCTGGCCCGGCGTGAGGCGGCTACCGGCGCTGACCAGCGGTGTGCCGGCGCGGAAATCGGAGCCGAGCGGGCGGACATGCCTGCCGGGCGTCAATATGCCGTCATGCGCGGTCAGTGTGTCGCCGTCGCGCGTGGCATTTTCCTGGATCAGGATCGCGTCTGCGCCGGCCGGCAAGGGCGCGCCGGTGAAGATGCGGCAGGCTTGGCCCGGTTGCAGGGCTGGGATATCGGCGTCGCCCGCGCTGCTGGTGACGATTACCTGCCACGGCCCGGCGCCTTCGGATGCGCGCACGGCATAGCCGTCCATCGCGGAAAGATCGGCCCAGGGCTGGTCGCGCAGCGCGCTAATGTCGGTGGCGAGCCAGCGACCGGCGCAGGTGGCGACGGGCACAAGTTCGGCCGGCAACGGATCGGCAAGGGCAAGGAGCCGCGCTTGCGCGTCCGCGACCGGCATCAGGCTCATCGGCCAGCATGCTCCGGCGCGGCCCAGTCGCCCGACTTGCCGCCGCGCTTGGCGAGCAGGCGAACATCGCCGATTATCATGCCCTTATCGAGCGCCTTGGCCATGTCATAGACGGTCAGGAGCGCGGCGGTCGCGGCGGTCAGCGCCTCCATCTCCACCCCGGTCTGGCCGGCGGTGCGCGCGGTCGCGGTGACGGTGACGCCGTCGTCGTGCAGGGCAAAGTCGATGGTGACGGCGCTCAGCGGGATCGGATGGCAGAGCGGGATCAGTTCGGCGGTGCGCTTGGCCGCCATGATGCCGGCGACGCGGGCGACGGCCAGCACATCGCCCTTCTTGACGAGGCCGGCGGCGATCGCCTGCGCAGCGTCGGCGGCCATGGTGATGCGCCCGGCGGCCACCGCCTCGCGCGCGGTCACAGCCTTGGCCGAGACATCGACCATGCGAGCGGCGCCATCCTCGTCCAGATGAGTGAGGCCGGTCATGCGCCCGTCAGCAGGTTGCGGGTCGCCGCCTCGACATCGGCCTGGCGCATCAGCGTTTCGCCGACCAGGAAGCAGCGCACGCCATGATCGGCCATGGCGGTGAGATCGGCATGCGAGCCAAGGCCGCTTTCGGCGACGAAGGTGCAGCCGTCGGGCGCCTTGCCGACCAGTTCATAGGTGCGGGCGAAATCGACGCTGAAATCGCGCAGGTCGCGGTTGTTGACGCCTATCAGGCGCGAGCGGAGCTTGAGCGCGCGTTCCAGTTCGGCCTCGTCATGCACTTCGATCAGGGCATCCATGCCAAGGCCGAGCGCGGCGTCCTCGATCTCCTGCATCTGGCCGTCTTCCAGCGCGGCGACGATGATCAGGATCGCGTCGGCGCCGAGCGCGCGGCTTTCCAGGATCTGCCAGGGATCGACGATGAAATCCTTGCGCAGCACCGGCAGCGCGCAGGCCGAGCGGGCGGCCATCAGATAATCGTCATGGCCCTGGAAATAGGGCTCGTCGGTCAGCACCGAAAGGCAGGCGGCGCCGCCGGCGGCATAGGCCACCGCATGGGCCGGCGGATCGAAATCGGCGCGGATCAGCCCCTTGGACGGGCTGGCCTTCTTCACCTCGGCGATCAGGCCGAAGCCCGAGCGGGCGGCATCGTCCAGCGCCTTGCGGAAGCCGCGCGGCGGGGTCTGCTCGCTGGCGCGGGCGTGGAGCGAGGCGATCGTCGTCGCGGCCTTGCGGCGGGCGACATCCTCGCGCTTGAAATCGCAGATTTCGATGAGCTTGTTGGTCATTGATAGGCAATCCAGCAATTGAGGAGCGCGTTGGCAAGGCCGTTGTCGATCGCTTCGGCGGCCTGTTCGACGCCTTCCTGGAAATCATGGGCTGCGTCGGCCACCACCAAAGCGGCGGCGGCGTTGAGCAGCACGGCATCGCGATAGGCACCGGCCTCGCCCTGGAGCAGGGCGCGGAGCGCCGCGGCATTATGGGCCGGGTCGCCGCCGCGAATGGCGGTGACGGGATGGGTCGAGAGGCCGAGGTCCACGGCGGTCAGGCGGCGCATCGCGACCACGCCGTCGGCCGTCACCTCGGCAATGTCGTTGCCGCCGGCGAGCGAGAGTTCGTCGAGCCCTTCGTCGCCCGACACGATCATCGCATGGGTGGCGCCCAACTGGCCGAGCGCATCGGCATAGATGGGGACGTAAGCGGGGCGGGCGATGCCGACCAGTTGGCGGCGGACATTGGCGGGATTGGCGAGCGGCCCCATCAGGTTGAAGATGGTGCGTTCGCCGATCGACCGGCGGATCGGGCCGAGGCGTTTGAGCGCAGGGTGATAATTTTGCGCGAACAGGAAGCAGATGCCCAGCTCCTTGAGCGTGGCTTCTGCCGTGGCGGCCGCGCGATCGAGATCAAGGCCCAGCGCTTCGAGCGTGTCGGCGGCGCCCGCCTTGGACGAGGCGGCGCGATTGCCATGCTTGGCGACCGGCACGCCGGCGGCCGCGACCACCAGGCTGACGGCGGTCGAGACGTTGAGCGTATGATGGCCGTCGCCGCCGGTGCCGCAAACGTCGATCGTGCCGTCGGGCGCGTCGACCGGGATCATCCGGGCGCGCATCGCGCGGGCGGCGGCGGCGATCTCCGTCGCGGTCTCGCCGCGCCGCGCCATGGTGACGAGGAAACCGGCGATCGCCTCGTCCGACAGGTCGGCGTCGAACAGCAGGTCGAAGGCGCAGGCGGCTTCTTCGGCGGCCAGGGGCGCGCTGGGATCGGGCAACAGGGTCATGGGCCAAGCCTTTAGTCCCGGCCGAGCGCGAAAGTCGAGGGCGACATGCTATTTGCCCGCCAATTGGAATTTTGTTGCGTGGCCCGGCAATTGGCTTGACGCGGGCACCAAAGGGGCGTTGTCGGGAAAGCCATGCGCCGATCCTGGTCGACCCTGTTCTGGAGCCTTGCCATCCGCCAGCGCCGCCGGTTGCGCGAGAGCGAGGCGGCCTTCATCCTGCTCGCCATACTGGCGGGCGTGGCGGCGGGGCTGATCACCAACCTGTTGCAACTGATGGCGCACGGCATTCAGGAACTTCTCTATGGCGTCAGCATCAACCGGCTGAGCGCGTTGGGCGAGATCCGTCATCCCTGGCGGCTGCTGGGCCTGCCGTTGGGCGGCCTGGCGCTGGTGCTGCTGGCGCGGCTGCTGCGCCGGCGGCAACGGCCGCTGATCGACGTGGTGGAGGCCAATGCCCTGCATGGCGGGCGCATCCCGATGGCCGACAATCTGGTGATCGCCGGGCAGACGGTCTTGTCGAACGGAGCGGGCGCATCGGTCGGGCTGGAGGCGGCCTATGCGCAGATGGGCGGCGGGGTCGCGTCGCTGCTGGGCCAATGGCTGAAGCTGCGGCGCAATGATCTGCGCACCCTGGTCGGCGCGGGCGCGGGGGCAGGCGTGGGCGCGGCCTTCGGCGCGCCGCTGGCCGGCGCCTTCTATGCGTTCGAGATCGTGATCGGCCATTATACGCCGGCCGCGATCGCGCCGGTGGTGGCGGCCGCCTTGAGCGCGGCGTTCGTGACGCGCGCGCTGGGCGTCGAACCCTGGCTGATCGCGACCACGGCGGACCGGATATTGGGGACGGCGGACTATCTTCTCTATGCGCTGCTCGGCCTGGTCTGCGCGGGGCTGGGCATCCTCATCATGCGGATGGTGACCTTTGCCGAGCTGCGGGTGCAGGGCTGGACCTGGCCGGGGCGGTGGCGGCCGGTGATCGGCGGCATGCTGCTGATGCCGCTCGCCTGGTTGACGCCGCAGACCTTGTCGGCCGGGCATGGCGCGCTGCACCTCAACCTCATCCTGCTGCCCGACTGGACCGTGCTGCTGATGATCCTGTGCCTCAAGATCGCGGCATCGGTGATTTCGCTGAGCTTCGGCTTTCGCGGCGGGCTGTTCTTCGCGTCCCTGTTCCTGGGATCGGTGACGCGGGAAATGTTCGGCTATTCCTTCTCCACCTGGCGGCTGCATCTGCGCGGATCGACCATCCGCAGTCCGCGCGACATTGGCTGGGTGATGAACCTGACCGCCGGGCGGATGATGCGGCGCGACTGGGTGTCGGTGCCCGATACGATGAGCGTCGGCCAGTTTCGTGCGCTGGTGCCGCTGGGGTCGGCGAGCAAGGCGATCATGATCGACGGCGGGGGCGGCTATCGCGGTATCGTGCCGACGGCAGCGGCCTATCGCCCCGAACTGGCGGAGGATGCGCCGATCGCGCCGCTGGCAACGATGGCCGATATCTCGTTGCGGGCTGATGCGGATATCCGCGCGATCCTGCCCTTGTTCGACAAGGCGGCTGCGGACGAGCTGGCGGTGGTGGACGAAAGCGGGCTGGTGCTGGGCGTGCTGACCGAGAAACATGCGCGGCGGCGCTATTTCGAGGAGATTGAAAGCTCGCAGCGGGCGCTGTTCGGGGAAGGGTAGAGGCTTTTTGGAAAATGCGCGGAAGAGCGCATTTTCGGTGCCGCACCGGCCCGCGCCCCCACCCGGCCTCCCACAGTATATCGCCGCGGGGCGTCCGGGCGGGCGCGCGGGCCGGGCCGGGGTTGCATTGGCGGGGCAGGGCTGTAGAAGGCCGGCATTCGCATGGACCCGGTGAAATTCCGGGTGGCTATTCCGGCCGCCGATCCGCCGGACAACATCGCACATGATTATCGAACGCGCGCCCGGAGCTGGCGCCCAAAGCCCGATAATGTGACCTGATGTGGATTTTCGACATGACCCAATTTTTCAGCCGCTATCGCCGCCAATGGTTCAGCGACGCCCGGACGGCGCGCCATGACATCATGGCCGGCATCGTCGTCGCGCTCGCCCTGATCCCCGAAGCGATCGGCTTTTCCATCATCGCCGGGGTCGACCCGCGCGTCGGCCTCTATGCCTCGGTCGCGATCGCCATCACCATCGCGCTGATCGGCGGGCGACCGGGGATGATCTCCGCCGCGACCGCTGCTGTCGCCGTGCTGGTCGGGCCGCTGGTGCGCGAGCATGGCGTGGAATATCTGTTTGCCGCGACGATCCTGATGGGCGTGGTGCAGATCATTGCCGGGCTGCTGCGGCTCAACCTGCTGATGCAGTTCGTGTCGCGATCGGTCATCACCGGCTTCGTCAATGCACTGGCGATCCTGATCTTCATGGCGCAACTGCCGCAGCTCACCAACGTTGGCTGGCAGACCTATGCGATGGTGCTGGCTGGCCTCGCCATCATCTATCTCTTCCCCCGGATCACCAAGGCGGTGCCGGCGCCGCTGGTGGCGATTTTGCTGCTGAGCGCGCTGTCGATCGGCCTTGGCCTGCCGGTGCATACGGTCGGCGACATGGGGCGCCTGCCCGAAGGATTGCCGAGCCTTGCCCTGCCGCAGGTGCCGCTGACCTGGGAGACGCTGCGCATCATCCTGCCCTATTCGGTGACGATGGCGGCGGTCGGCCTGCTCGAATCGCTGCTGACCGCGCAGATCGTCGACGACATGACCGATAGCGACAGCGACAAGCAGCGCGAATGCATGGGGCAGGGCGGGGCGAATATCGTCGCGTCCCTGTTTGGCGGCATGGGCGGCTGCGCGATGATCGGCCAGTCGGTGATCAACGTCACCTCGGGCGGACGCGGGCGGCTGTCGACCTTCGTCGCTGGCGCATTCCTGCTGTTCCTGCTGGCGGTGCTGGGGCCGTGGGTCGGGCGCATCCCGATGCCGGCGCTGGTCGCGGTGATGGTGATGGTGTCGATCGGTACCTTCAGCTGGGCCTCGATCGCCAATCTGCGGCGGCATCCGCCGACCTCCTCGGCGGTCATGCTGGCGACGGTGGTGGTCGTGGTGGCGACCCGCGACCTGTCGCTGGGCGTGCTGACCGGCGTATTGCTGTCGGGCATCTTCTTCGCCGCCAAGGTGCAGCGCATGTTCGCGGTGGAGCGCAGCGAGGCCGATGGCCGGGCGACCTATCGCGTCACCGGCCAGATCTTCTTCGCCTCGGTCGATCGCTTCACCCGCGCCTTCACGGGTGAGGAAAGCGCGACCCATGTCCTGATCGACGTGTCGGGCGCGCATTTCTGGGATATTTCGGGCGTCGGCGCGCTCGACAAGATCATCGCCCGGCTGCGGCGCGAAGGGCGCATGGTCGAGGTGGTCGGCTATAACCGGGCGAGCGCGGACATCGTCGACCGCTTCGCCCTGCACGACAAGACCGGGGTGGAGACGGGGGCGGTGCCGCACTGACATGCGGCCTGCCCCGCCGTCATCCTGACGGAGAAGAGTGAAGAGGCGGAGCGGCCTTACGCCGCTTCGCGCTCGCGGACCGGGATGCCGGCGATCTTCATGAAATTGGCCAGCATGTCATGGCCATGTTCGGTCGCGATGCTTTCCGGGTGGAACTGGACCGAATGGATCGGCAGGGTCGCGTGGCGGAAGCCCATGACCGATCCGTCCTCGCTGGTCGCGTTGACCACCAGATCGGCCGGAATATCCTCGACGATCAGCGAGTGATAGCGGGTCGCGGTGAAGGGCGAGGGGAGGCCGGCGAACAGGCCGGTGCCGTCATGGCGCACCGGCGATGTCTTGCCGTGCATCAGCCCGCCGCGCACCACCTTGCCGCCGAAATGCTGGCCGATCGCCTGATGGCCCAGGCACACGCCCAGCAGCGGCGCGCCGGCATCGGCACAGGCCGCGACCAGATCCAGGCTGACACCCGCCTCATTGGGGGTGCAGGGACCGGGCGACAGCAGGAAGGCCTTGGCACCGCTCGACAGGGCCTGGCCCGCCGAGATGGCGTCGTTGCGCACGACCTCTACCTTGGCGCCCAGCTCCATCAGATAATGGACCAGGTTCCAGGTGAAGCTGTCATAATTGTCGATGACGAGGATCATGGGACACAGCCTATAGGCGCGGATGACGATGGGGGGAAGGGGATGTGGGGCAGGAGGCGAATTTGGAACGCGGATGAACTGGAATTGCCGTTTGCGCTTTTGCAAGGCATCTCTGGATGCTTACGTCTCCGAGGGGGCATGTGATGGTGCGGACAGTGTGGGAGCGGGTGCGGGCGCTAGGCGTTATTGTGAGTTGTGTCGCCACGATTTCATGCGGCGATGGCGCGGTGCCTACGCTGGATCAAATCGAGATTTTCGCGCCGGGTATGGAAATATCTGTGCAGCAGAATGGTGCTGGCCAATATCATCAAATCTCGGAACGCAAGACGGGGCACTTTGACATCGGTCGCGAGGGCTTCGTGAAGTTGCAAACGCAAACAGAGCCTTTTCGGATTTCCGATGACTCCATGTCGGCGAAGGAGGTTTCCAATTACATTGCCAGTGGGCAGCGCTGCGAGGGCCATTATGCCACTGACCAAGGTGGCATAAGCCTTCATTGGAAGGGCGAGTCCGTAGATCAATTTTACGCGGTGGATTATGGCTGCGACGGTCAGCGCCATGCGGCTAGAAACAAAGTTCTCCACGGAATTTTGGCATCAATGCCGGTTCCTCATCCGGAGTTTCTCCCCTAAAAAATGGTCAAGCGGCGCTGAGCCGCCGCCTATCCCTTTACCGCTTCTTGTGCTTGCCCCGGCTGCTGCCGATGTGGCGGATGTTGGTGGGGCGGCCGCGGTGGATTTTCGGGCGGGTGCGGTCGCGTTTGAGCGGGCTGCCGCGCGGGGCCGGATTGTCGGGCAGCTCGAAGCGCAGCGCGCCGTTGATCGGGTCGGCTTCGGCCAGGCGCAGTTCCAGCCGTTGGCCGACCGTATAGCGGTCGCCGCTTTCGACGCCCTGCAATGCCTTGCCCGCTTCGTCGAAGAAGAAATGTTCGGCGCCCAGCGTCGATACGGGCACGAGTCCGTCGCCGCCCAGCCCCTCGACCGTGGCGAAGAAGCCGAAATTCTGGACGCCGGTGATCCGCGCCTTCACCACCTCGCCGACATGGGCCGACAGGAAGGCGGCGACATAGCGGTCGATCGTCTCGCGCTCCGCCTCCATCGCGCGGCGTTCATGGCCCGAGATCATCTCGCCGACCCGGCCCATATTCTCATAATCCTCCTGGCTGAGGGAGGAGCGATCGGGGATCGCCTTGTCCTTGGGCGCGGGCAGTTCGAGATCATAGGCGCCGACCAGCGCGCGATGGACCAGCAGGTCGGCATAGCGGCGGATGGGCGAGGTGAAATGGGCGTAGCTGCCCAGCGCCAGGCCGAAATGGCCCATATTCTGCGGCGCATAATAGGCCTGGGTCTGGGAGCGCAGGATCTGGGTCATGATCTGCTCCTTCTCCTCCGACTCGCCGACCTTCTTGATCAGCTGGTTGAAGGTGGACGGGCGGATCACCTGGCCCAGCGCGAAGTCGATGTCGAAGGTGGCGAGATATTCCTTGAGCGCGACCAGCTTGTCGCGGCCCGGGGTTTCATGGACGCGGTACATGACCGGCGCCTTCTTCGCCTCCAGCGCCTTGGCGGCGGCGACGTTGGCGGCGATCATATAATCCTCGATCAGCATATGGGCGTCGAGCCGTTCGCGCACGGCGACGCTGACGATCTTGCCCCATTCGTCGAGGACGACGCGCCGTTCGGGCAGGTCGAGCGCGAGCGGATCGCGCTTTTCGCGGGCCTTGCGCAGCAGCGCCCAGCAGGCCCAGAGCGGTTTCAGGGCCGGTTCGAGCAGTTCATTATCCTGCTCGCCATCGATCGCCGCCTGCGCATTTTCATAGGCGAGGACGGCGGCGACGCGGATGATGGCGCGGGAGAAGCGGAAGCTCTTCACCTTGCCCTGCGCGTCGATCACCAGATGGCAGGCCATGGCGGCGCGGTCCTGCCCGGCGCGCAGCGAACACATGTCGGACGAGAGCTGGTGCGGCAGCATCGGCACGACCAGGTCGGGGAAATAGACGCTGTTGCCGCGCTTGCGCGCTTCGCGGTCGAGCGCGCTGCCGGGGCGGACATAATAGCTGACATCGGCGATCGCGACGATCGCCTTGTAGCCGCCTTCATTGGCCGGGTCTTCGTCCGGCGCGGCCCAGACCGCATCGTCATGGTCGCGGGCGTCGACCGGGTCGATCGCGACGATCGGGAGGTGGCGCAGATCCTCGCGCTTGTCCTCATGCAGCACCAGCTTCGACGCGGTGACCGCTTCCTCCTCCACCGCTTCGGGGAAGACATGCGGGATGCCATGCTTGTGAATGGCGATCAGGCTGAAGCTGCGCGGGGCGAAGGGATCGCCAAGAATGTCGGTGACGCGCGCGCTGATCCGCGGCGGGCGGCCGGTCGGCTCGGCCAGGACCAGATCGCCCTTCTTCGCGGTGCCGATGTCGCTGATCGGCGTATCCTTGCGGATGCGCTTGTCGACCGGGCGCAGCCACAGCTTGCCGTCGGCCATTTCCTCGACCACGCCGAGCAGCATCTCGGTCGATTTGGCGAGCTTCTTCATCGGATGGGCGAGCCAGCCCTTGCCCGCTTCCTCGGTGCGGGCGAGGATGCGGTCGCCGATCGTCAGCGCGCCGCGCTTGCCGCGTTCGACCACGCGGATGCGGGGCGCGGGCTGGCCTTCGGCCTCCCAGCGTTCGGGGGTGGCGATCAGGGTGGTGTCGTCGACATCGACGATGCGCAGCACCGTGACCTTGGGCACGCCGCCCATCTTGTGGAAGGCGCGGGCCGGGCCGATGTCGAGCAGGCCCTCGTCCGCCATGTCCTTGAGCAGCGCCTTCAAGGCGATCTTTTCCTGCCCCTTGAGGCCGAATGCCTTGGCGATCTCGCGCTTGCCCGCGGGGGTGTCTGACTCGGTGATGAAGTCCATCACCTGCTGCCGGGTGGGGAACCCGGCGGGACGGACTTTCGCGC
>NZ_NOIW01000061.1:0-35122 GCF_002708645.1 Sphingobium sp. IP1 | reverse complement strand
GTGGACGTTCCTCCCCGGAACGGGGAGGTGGCAGCGCGAAGCGCTGACGGAGGGGCAGGTGCCTCTTGGCGCTGCGCTATCCGGCCTGGGGCCCCCCCCCCCCCCCCACCCCGGCGGGCCCCCCCCCCCCGCCCGGGGGGGGGTGGTCCTGTTCCCACCCATCTGTCCCTCCCGCGCCCGGGGGGGGCGTCATCCCCCCCCCTCGCCCGCTCGCAAACCGGGGCGAGATGGATCCCCGCCTCCGCGGGGATGACGGCGTAAAAATGGCCGTCCCCTGATCCACCCGTTCATGTTGCCCAGCAGATCGAAATCAGGGTGCCGAAAGCCACCCAGCCGCAACCGATCAGAGGCGCTCATTCCTTCGCCCGCTGGCGGGAGAAGGATAGGAAGCCTTACCGGCAAAGCCGGCCAGGCGAAGTTGGATGAGGGCCGCTTGTTCCAGAAGACCCTCCCCCTCCCACGCCTATGGCGCGGGCCCCTCCCTCTCCCGTGAATGGGAGAGGGTAAGCAACCGGTCCGCTTCCCACTTGCTCGTCAGCGGTGCGCCAAGCTTCCCCGTCCTGCCTGATAAGCTGAGCTTGTCAGACCCGTGGATCGTTCCGCCTGTCGGGCCGTTCCCCGTTGCGCTAAGGGGACGCGCACCACGCACAGGGGAGATTGATCGATGGCCTATACGCTCATCACCGCCAACCGGAATTATTCGAGCTGGTCGCTGCGGCCCTGGCTGTTGATGAAGGGGCTGGGGATCGATTTCGTCGATCGGATCGAGCCCTTTGCCGCGCCGGTCAATTACAGCGCCTTTCGCAGCTTTTCGCCGACGGGGCAGGTGCCCGCGCTGATCGATGGCGACCGGACGGTTTGGGATTCGCTCGGCATCCTTCTCTATCTGGCCGACCGGCATGCGGGCGTCTGGCCCGCCGACGCCGATGCGCGGGCCTTTGCCCAGTGCGCGGTGGCGGAAATGCACAGCGGCTTTTCCGCGCTGCGGTCGACCTGCACGATGAATGTCGGGGTGCGGGTGGAGCTGAACCTGATCGAGCCGGCGCTCAACAAGGATATCGCCCGGCTGCGCGAACTCTGGGAGCAGGGGCTGGCGCGCTTTGGCGGGCCCTATCTGGCCGGCGCGGAGTTCAGCGCGCTCGACGCCTTCTATGCGCCGGTCGCCTTCCGGGTGCGCAGCTATGGCCTGGATGTCGGGCCGATCGCGCGCGGCTGGGTCGAAACCATGCTGGCCCATCCCGCGATGCGCGAATGGGAACAGGCAGCGCTGGCCGAAACCTGGCGCGAGGAGGGCCATGAGGCCGAACTGGCGGCGGTCGGCCGCGTGGTCGAGGATTATCGCGCGGCGTAACATTATTGCTTCAGCCTTGCGAAAAACGCACATTTTCCATCGCAAGCCGCGTTTCTCCCCCTTTCCCCTGGCGTCTTACGGGTCTAGGGGGAGGGGACCATGGTTAAGCCACGCACCCTCTATGAGAAGATCTGGGACGCGCATGTCGTTGAACGGCGTCCCGATGGAACCTGCCTGATCTATATCGATCGTCACCTCGTGCATGAAGTGACGAGCCCGCAGGCGTTCGAAGGCCTACGCCTTGCCGGGCGCAAGGTGCGCCGGCCCGACCTGACCCTGGCGGTGCCCGACCATAATCTGCCGACCACGCCGCGCCGCGACGCCGAGGGGCATCGCATCCCGATCGCCGACCCGGAAAGCGCGCAGCAGCTTGCCGCGCTGGAACGCAATGCGCCCGAATTCGGCGTGCGCCTGATCGGTGACGCGGACCCGGAACAGGGCATCGTCCATGTCGTCGGCCCGGAACAGGGCTTCACCCTGCCGGGCACCACCCTGGTCTGCGGCGACAGCCATACCAGCTCGCACGGCGCACTGGGCGCGCTGGCCTTCGGCATCGGCACGTCCGAGGTCGAGCATGTGCTGGCGACCCAGACGCTGCTGCTGAAACAGTCGAAGACCATGCAGGTCGTGGTCGAGGGCGAACTGGGCTATGGCGTCACCCCCAAGGATGTGGCGCTGGCGATCTGCGGCACGATCGGCACTGCCGGCGGCACCGGCTATGTCATGGAATATCGCGGGTCGGTGTTCCGCGACATGTCGATCGAGGGCCGCCTGACCGTTGCCAACATGTCGATCGAGGCGGGCGCCCGGTCCGGCCTGTTCGCGCCGGACGAGAAGACCTTCGCCTATATCGAGGGCCGTCCGATGGCGCCCAAGGGCGCCGACTGGGATGCGGCCGTCGCCTGGTGGAAGACGCTGCACACGGATGAAGGCGCGACTTTCGACAAGACCGTCGTGATTGACGCGGCCGACATCGTGCCCAACGTCACCTGGGGCACCAGCCCCGAGGATGTGGTGCCGGTGACCGGCGTGGTGCCGGACCCCGAAAGCTTCGCCGATGCGTCGAAGCGCGCCGCCGCGCAGAAGTCGCTCGACTATATGGGCCTCATCGCCGGACAGAAGATGGAAGATGTCGCGATCGAGCATGTCTTCATCGGCAGCTGCACCAACAGCCGGATCGAGGATCTGCGCGCCGCCGCCGGCCTGCTGAAGGGGCGGCATATCGCCGCCGGCATCAAGCATGCGATGGTGGTGCCGGGATCGGGCCTGGTCAAGCGCATGGCCGAGGCCGAGGGGCTGGACCGCATCTTCCTCGACGCCGGTTTCGAATGGCGCGAGCCGGGCTGTTCGGCATGCCTGGGCATGAACCCGGACAAGGTGCCGGCCGGCGAACGCTGCGCATCGACCAGCAATCGCAATTTCATGGGCCGTCAGGGGCCGGGATCGCGCACGCATCTGGTCTCGCCGGAAATGGCGGCGGCCGCCGCGCTGACCGGCCGGTTGACCGATGTGCGCGCATTGATGGGTGAAAAAGAGGGGATGGTCGCATGAAGAAGGTATTCTGGGTGCTGGCGCTGGGCGCGCTGGCCAGTGCGGCGATGGCCGCGACGCTGGGCCGCGCTGAGGACGGTCCCGCGGTGGAGGCGAAGCGGGCGCACTGATGGACAAGCTGACTACCGTTGACGGCCGAGCCTATCCGTTCGGGATGAAGAATGTCGACACCGACATCGTCATCCCGGCGCACTGGCTCAAGACGATTTCGCGCGCGGGCCTTGGCAAGGGCGCGTTCGAGGTGCTGCGCAAGGAACCGGGCAATGTCTTTGACGATCCCGAATATGCCGGCAGCCCGATCCTGATCGCGGGCGACAATTTCGGTTGCGGCTCCAGCCGTGAACATGCCGCCTGGGCGCTTGGCGACCTGGGCATCAAGGTGGTGATCGCGCCGAGCTTTTCCGACATCTTCTCGGGCAATGCGTTCAAGAACGGCATATTGACCGTGGTGCTGCCGCAGGAGGCGATCGACCGGCTGATGGAGGTCGCCAAGACCGACCCGATCCATGTCGATCTGGAGCAGCAGAGCGTCACCACCCAATATCAGGATCGCTTCAGCTTCGAGATCGACCCGTTCCGCAAGCATTGCCTGCTGGGCGGCCTGGACGAGATCGGCCTGACCCTGGATGAGGCGGATGTGATCGACGCGTTCGAGGCGAAGGATGCGGCTTTGCGCCCCTGGCTGGTGCCGGCCGTTGCCTAAAGGCGCGGTTCCGCCTATCTCTGAACGCGACAGACGCATTTCAACAGGGCTTCACGCATGACCACTTTCGACGACCGCGAGCGCGCATTTGAAAATATGTTCGCGCACGACCAGGAGATGCAGTTCCGCATCCAGGCGCGCCGCAACCGCCTGCTGGGCGAATGGGCGGCCGCGAAGATGGGCCTGACGCCCGAGGAAACCGACGCCTATGCCAAGGCCGTCGTGCAGGCCGATTTCGAGGAAGCGGGCGACGAGGACGTCATCCGCAAGCTGCTGGGCGACATGACCCAGGCCGGCCTCGACATCGATGAAGCCGGGGTGCGCACCGCGCTCGACGAGCAGGCGGTGATCGCCCGCCGCATGTTCATCGAAGCGCAGTAAGGCAGGTATCGCCATGCCGATGGCAGCAGACGATATTGCCGAGATGATCAAGACCGCGATCCCGGATGCGCAGGTCGAGATTACCGATCTTGCCGGCGACGGCGATCATTATGCGGCGAAGGTCGTGTCCGAAAGCTTTCGGGGCATGAGCCGGGTGGCGCAGCAGCGCGCCGTCTATGCGGCGCTGGGCGGACGCATGGGCGGGGTGCTTCACGCCTTGCAACTGACCACCGCCGTTCCCAACTAACCGCCATAGCGACATATGCGTCCCGCCGCGCGGCGACGCCAGACAAAGAATTGGACCCAGTGAAATGACCGACGCCGTGCAGCAGCGGATCGCCGACATCGTCAACGGTAATGACGTGGTGCTCTTCATGAAGGGCACGCCGCTCTTCCCCCAGTGCGGCTTTTCCAGCCGCGCGATCGCGATCCTGGAACATCTGGGCGTGAATTACGAGACGGTCGACGTGCTGCAGGACCAGGCCGTCCGCCAGGGCATCAAGAGCTTCTCCGACTGGCCGACCATTCCCCAGCTTTATGTGAAGGGTGAATTTGTCGGCGGCAGCGACATCATGATGGAAATGTATGAGGCCGGCGAGCTTCAGCAGCTGATGACCGACAACGGCGTCGCTGCGGCGAACTGATCGCCGGCTCAGGGCAAAAGATCATGGGGCGGTCCGCTGGTCGGGCCGCCCTTTTTCTTGTCTGCAGTGCGGGCATATGAGGCCGGCCAGGGCCGGTTCAATGTGCTGCAAGCCCGGCTGGCGATAAGGTCTGTGAAAGCTTCGGGAACGGCCACCGGGTGGGGGATGCCTGCGGAGACCGTGCCGGCATCCCCCGGGTAGTTGAACGGTGGGAATGTGGGAAGAGAAGCATCCGGCGTGCCAGAAGTGGAAAGCCACGCATTCGTGCATGGTTCAAGGGTTAACGCCGCCAGTCGTCCGCTGTCGTTTGTAAGGTCGCCCGACACTTTCGTCGAAAAGCCATTTGGGCCGAGCCACTTTCCTGATTGACTACATCCGTAATCGATGCGACTACATGTGTAGTTGGAGAGTCGGAACAGGGTCGGGATCAGGCAGTGAGCGAGAAGATCAGCGAAGCGGAACTGGTGGTGATGGAAGCGCTGTGGGAACAGGCGCCGGCCACCGCCAATGACGTCGCCGATCGCGTCACCGCCGAACGCGACTGGAGCCTGCAGACGGTCAAGACCTTGCTGTCGCGGCTGATGGCCAAGGAGGTGATCGCCGCCGACCAGGATGGCCGCCGCTTCCTCTATCGCCCGTTGGTGGCGCGCGAGGATTATGTGGCGAGCGAGTCTGGCCGGCTGGTCAATCGCCTGTTCGGCGGTCGCATCTCTCCCTTGGTCGCCCAACTGGCGAGCCAGGACCAGTTGAGCGCGGATGATATCGCGGAGCTTGAGGAAATCCTGAAGGGGTTGAAATCATGAGCGTCTGGATGGCCGAAACGCTGATCGCCACGACCCTGCTGATGGCGATGGTGATGATGTTGCGACGCCCGGTGGCGCGCTGGCTGGGGGCAGGGGCGGCCTATTGGCTGTGGCTGCTGCCGCTGGCCCGCATGCTGTTGCCGACCTTGCCGCGCGAGGTTGCCGCGCCTTCGCCGCTGCATAATGTCGTGGACCAGGCGGGCCTGCCGGCGCTGCTGGAGATCGCGCCATCGCCCGCGGCACAGGCCGCCGCGACAAGCATCCCCTGGCTGGAAATGGCGATCGGCCTGTGGGCGCTGGGCGTCGTCCTGTTCCTGGTCGTGCAGGCGATCGGCTATGCCCGGTTTCGCCGCGACATATTGGCCGGATCGACGCCGCTGGGCGAGGAAGGGCGCATCCGCCTGATCACCAGTCCGCAGGCATCGGGGCCGCTCGCCTTCGGTATTTTCCGGCCCTATATTGTCCTGCCGGCCGATTTCGGGCTGCGCTATGACGCGCAGGAGCAGGATATGGCGATCGCCCATGAACGCGCCCATCATGAGCGCGGTGATCTGGCCGCCAACATGGTCGCGCTGCTGCTGCTGGCACTGCACTGGTGCAATCCGGTCGCCTGGATCGCCTATCGCGCCTATCGCGCCGATCAGGAAACCGCCTGCGACGCGCGCGTCCTCTCGCTCTACGGCCAGGATCAGGCCCATGCCTATGGCCGTGCCATATTGAAGGCCGCCGGTGGTCGCCAATTTGCCGGCGCCTGCCATCTCACCCGCATCACCACGCTCAAGGGGAGGCTGAAAATGCTTTCGAGCCATGAAACATCGTTGAAGCGCATCAGTTGGGGCATGGCCGCCGTCGCCATGGTCGTTGCCACGGGCCTGGCCCTCACCGCATCGGGCAGCCGCGCCGCGCAGCAGATGGCGGCGATCACCGACAAGGTCGATCAGGCCGATTTCGCCAAGCTGACCAACCTGGTGTCGCAGCCCGTCTCGGCGCGGGAGGCCCTGCCGCAGGCCGCGCCGGTTCCCGCCGCCGCGCCCGTGCCGGCGGCCGCGCCCGCGTCGGTCGCCCATGCCGATCGCGTGCCGCCTGCAGCGCCCGTGCCGCCGGTTCCGGCCGCCGACATCGTGCCCCCGGTTCCGCCGGTCCCGCCCGTGCCACCGGTGACGGTGCGCAGCGAGCCGGGCCGGGTGATCGTCACCCATGCCAATGGCCGGGTCGAAACCCATCGCATCCCGACCGAGGCGGAGATTGCCCGCATGGTGCCGGTGGTCGACGTGCGCGAAGGCTGCGAGGGCGACAAGGTCACCAGCCATCGCGAATTTGTCGATGCCAATGGCCGCCGCAACATCCGGGTGCGCATCTGCGAGCGGGCGATCGAGGCGCAGGCCCGCAAAGCGGAGCGGATCGCCATGCTGAACGCCCGCGATGCCGAGCGCATGTCCCGCAATGCCGAACGGGCGGGGCGCAATGCCGCGCGCGCCGGGCTGACCGCAGCCCGTGCCCAGATCGCCGCCAGCCGCATGCCGGAAAGCGACCGGGCAGAGGCACTGCGCGACATCGACCAGGAACTGGCCGACCTCGATCGCAATCCGGACTGATGCTTTTTTAGACCGCCACCACTTCGGGCAGGATAGCGTCGAGCAGCAACATGCCCGCCGGGCTGACCTGAAGCCGGTTGCCGGTTCGCCAGACCAGCCCCAGATCATTCATCCGGTCGATCGCCCGATCATCCACCAGCGCGTCGATCGGCAGGCCCGAGAGGCCGGCGATCCGGGCCAGATCGACCCCTTCGCCCAGACGCAATCCCATCAGCAGCGCCTCGCGCGCCTTGTCCTCGGCCTGCAGCGGCACTTCCTGTTGCAGGCCGTTGCCGTTGCGATCGACCGCGCCCATCCAGTTTTCCGGCTTCTTGTGGCGCAATGTCGCCATGCCGCCGCGGCGGCCATGGGCGCCGGGGCCGATGCCGACATAGTCGCCATAGCGCCAGTAGATGAGGTTGTGGCGGCTTTCCTGTTCCGGTCGGGCATGGTTGCTGATCTCGTAGGAAGGGATGCCGGCCTCCGCCGTCATCGCCTGGGTCAGCTCATAAAGTGTGGCGCCATGATCCGGGTCGACCGGTGTCAGCTTGCCCTGCGTGGCGAGCGTGGCGAAGCGCGTGCCCGGCTCGATCGTTAACTGATAGAGTGACAGATGGCCGGTGCCGAAGGAGAGGGCGCGCGCCAGCTCCGCTTCCCAGTCCGATTCGCTCTGGCCGGGGCGCGCGTAGATGAGATCGAAGCTGACCCGGTCAAAAATGCGACGAGCCGTGTCGAGTGCGCCCAGCCCCTCATCGACGTCATGGGCACGCCCCAGGAAGGCCAGTGCCTCGTTGTCGAGCGCCTGCAGGCCGAGCGACACACGGTTGATCCCGGCGGCCGCCAGATCGCCGAAACGCGCGGCTTCCACCGAGTTCGGGTTGGCCTCAAGCGTGATCTCTATGTCGTTGGAAAAGCCCCAATGTCTTTCTGCCGCCTCGATCAGGGAAGCGGCGATGCGGGGCGGCATCAGCGACGGCGTGCCACCGCCAAAGAAGATCGAACGGAGCGGTCGCCGGCCGGTTTTTTCCGCCTCATGGGCAAGGTCGGCGAGCAGCGCAGCCTGCCACGCATCGGCGTCGATCCGGTCGCGAACATGACTGTTAAAATCGCAGTAAGGACACTTCGAAACACAAAATGGCCAATGAACATATAGGCCAAGAGCCTCGGTGAAAGCCGGTGGGGCGAGAAGGACTTCGGGTGACATGAGTGGACATATCTTTAGACGCGTTCAGCGCGGCCCGCTAGCGGCTGCACTGATGCTTTTCGGCGGGATGATCGCAGGGGCGGTCGCACCGGCATCGGCTTCGGTCAATCGCGACGTGTGGAATTATTATAATATCCAGCCGGCGCCGCGTTCCGACGCGATGCTGCGCCAGGTGGTGATGGACGTGCATAATCGCGAGCGCCAGTCGCTGGGCGTGCCCGCGCTGGCCTGGGATGATCGCCTGGCGGCCGATGCGGCCGGCTATGCGCGCCAGATGGTGCATACCAACCAGTTTCGCCATTCGCATGGCGGTGAACGCGACGAGGAAATCGGCGAAAATCTGTGGATGGGGACGCACCGGGCCTATGGCTATACCGCCATGCTCGACGCCTTCATGGACGAACGCCGCGCCTTCGTGTTCAAGGCCCGCTTCCCCGATGTCAGCACGACCGGCAATTGGGAAGATGTCGGCCACTATACCCAGATGATCTGGCGCGGCACCCGTCGGGTCGGCTGCGCGCTGGGCGAGGGCGCCCAATATGATTATCTGGTCTGCCGCTATTATCCGGCAGGCAATGTCTATGGCATGAGCCCGTTCGACCGCGACTTTGGCGGCTGGCAGGGCTGAAGACCTTATCCCAGGCGGATCATTTTTCCTCTCTGTCGATTATGCCATGAAGCGCAGTCGGCAAAAGGGGGGAGGAAAAATGCAGCCCGTTTCAAGAACAAGGCCATGGGCCTGTATCAGCATGACGATGGCGCTGCTGGCTCTGGCCGCGTGCGGTTCACTGTCCCCGACGCCCGATAATCAGGGCGCTGCGCCTACCACGCCCGAAAATACCTCCACCACCGCCGCCCAGCTAGACAAGGCACCGGCCCCCCGATCCAGCCAGGCCGACCTGTCGCCCCTGTCCTGCACCGCCGAGATCGGCGCGGCTGCGGCCGAGCGCCGCGTCAAGCTGTGCATCAGCGTGTCGCCCGCCACCCATCCGCCCTGCAATGCCGCCAATAGCTGTGCGATGATCGAGGATGAGATTGCGCGCAGTTGCGCGCTGTTCGACGGCCAGGGCGAACCGATGGCCGGATGCACGCCCGAACCCAAGAGCATGGCGGCTGCGGCGGCCGTGGTGCAGCGTTATTATGCGGCGATCAACGCGCGCGACTATGGCACCGCCTGGAGCCAGTGGGGCGAAGATGGGCCGGCAGGGCAGACGATGGAAAAATTCCAGGCCGGCTTTGCTGCCACCCGTGCGACCCATGTGACGATCGGCCGGATGACGCCGGGCGATGCGGGCGCCGGCTCCGTCTACCAGCCGGTGCCGGTGACGATCGACGCGGAACTGGCGGATGGCACACGCCAGCATTTTGCCGGCACCTATGTCGTGCGGCGCGTCAATGATGTCGACGGGGCATCGGCCGCGCAGTGGCGCTGGCATATCGATTCGGCGAAGCTGCGCCCCGTTTCGTCGGAGTGATGCGGACAGGTGATCGCCTGTGCCGGACTATTCATCCCTGCTTCACACGATCGGGCGTTTAGCCGCAGCATCGCGTTCCGAACCGGCCGGGCCGGGGGAGAGGCGCGGGTTATCGGGTCGAAAGAACAAAGACGATGCGCGGGTGGAAATGGGGGCTGGCCGTTGCGACGGCCGCCATGATGCTGGGGATTTTTGGTGGCAAGGGGCAGGCAGCGCCGGAACGGCGCGCGCCCGGCCCGGCCGAACAATATGGCATGGAAGAGGCCGATCGCGACGATGGGCTGCTGCAGGACGTGGTCCTGGGCATGCATAATGACGAGCGCAGTCGCTGGGGCCTGACCCCGCTCGCCTGGGACCGGACGCTGGCGGCGGATGCGGCGCGCTATGCGCGGCAGATGGCGCGGACCAATATCTTCGCCCACAGCCCGCGCGCGACCCGCGCGGTGCCGAGTGGCGAAAATCTGTGGATGGGAAGCCGGGGCCTCTATGATTATGAGGTGATGGTCGGCGCCTTCCTCAATGAACGGCGCTATTTCCGGCGGGCGGGCAAGATGCCCAATTTCAGCACCACCGGTCGCTGGCAGGATGTCGCCCATTATACCCAGATCATCTGGCGCGGCACCCGGTCGGTCGGCTGCGCACTGGCCGAGGGGCGCAGCTTCGACTATCTCGTCTGCCGCTATTATCCCGCCGGCAACATGTTCGGCATGGGGCCGCTGGATGCGGCGCCGGTGCTGGCGGGCGGCGAGGAATAGGGGATTGATGCGACCAAGATTGGCCGGACTGGCGCTGCTTCTGCCGTTGACGATCGGAGCCTGCACTGCCGAGGTGCCGAAAAGCCTGTGCGGCATGCCGCCTGGCCTTCAATCCTGGCAGGGCCTGTCGGTCCGCTGGAGCGGGACGATCATCAGCCTGTCCGCGCCGCCCGATGCTGGTAGCAGCAGCTATTTTGCCAATGAAGCGTGCGGCCAGATCGTCAGGATTCCCTTTCAGGGAACCGCCAAGCCTTTTGAGGTCTCGGCCTATCATGCGGAGGTCGAGGGGCATCTGGTCGTCGAGGATCGGCGCCCCATGCTCATCATCGACCATTATGTCAGTCGTGTCCCCGCCTTGAGCCGGGCGGAGAGCGAAGCCTATTTCAGCCGTCTTATTGCTGCGCATAATCGCCGGCTGGCCGCGGAATCGCGGCCCCGGCAAGCCAAGCGTTAGATCACGGCCTTGACCAACTGGGCGAAGGCGTCGGCGCGGTGGCTCATCGCGTGCTTGGCGTCCGGGTCCATCTCGCCGAAGCTGATGTCGTGGCCCAAGGGCTGGAACATCGCGTCATAGCCAAAGCCATTTGCCCCGCGCGGCGGCCAGACCAGCAGGCCATCGACCCGGCCCTCGAACGCCTCGACATGGCCGTCGGGCCAGGCGAGGGCGAGGGCGCAGATGAAATGGGCGCCATGGCCGGCGTCCGGCCCCTTGGCCTGGACCCCGTCCCACACCTTCTGCATCGCCATGCCGAAGTCCTTGTCCGGCCCGGCCCAGCGGGCGGAAAAGAGGCCCGGATCGCCGTTCAGCGCCTCGACGCACAGGCCACTGTCGTCGGCCAGCGCCGGCAGGCCAGAGAGGTCGGCGGCCTGCATCGCCTTCAACTCGGCATTGGCGATGAAGGTGGTGCCGGTTTCCTCCGGCTCGGGCAGGTCGAGCGACGCGGCGGAGATCGGCTCGATCCCATAGGGGCCGAGCAGCGCGGCGATTTCCCGCACCTTGCCGGCATTGTGGCTGGCGATCACCAGCTTGCCGGGCTTCAGCTTGCGGATCGCCTGTTCCTGTCCGTATTCGTCGCTCATCTGGCTCTACCCTGTGTCGTTCGTTTCGAGCGTAGTCGAGAAACGCACGAATGCGCTATCTGCTTCTCGACTTCGCTCGAAGCGAACGGATTTCAATTACCGACCCGTCGCCACATCCTGCGCGGCGAAGATCTTGGCGCAGCCGATGCGGGCGAGGCGGAGCAGGCGGAGCAGCTCTTCCTCGTCATAGGCGGCGCCTTCAGCCGTGGCCTGCACTTCGGCGAACTTGCCGTCGCCGGTCAGGATCAGGTTGGCGTCGGTCTCGGCATTGCTGTCCTCGGCATAGTCGAGGTCGAGCACCGGCGTGCCTTCATGGATGCCACAGCTGATCGCGGCGACCTTCTGGATGATCGGGTCTTCGCTGAGCGCGCCCGAGGCGAGCAGCTTGTCGACGGCGATGCGCAGCGCAACCCAGCTGCCCGAGATGGCGGCGGTGCGGGTGCCGCCATCGGCCTGGATCACGTCGCAGTCGATCACGATCTGGCGCTCGCCGAGCTTCTTGAGGTCGACGACGGTGCGCAGCGAGCGGCCGATCAGGCGCTGGATTTCCTGGGTGCGGCCCGACTGCTTGCCCTTGGCGGCTTCGCGGCTGCCGCGGGTGTGGGTGGCGCGGGGCAGCATGCCATATTCGGCCGTGACCCAGCCCGAACCCTTGCCACGCAGGAAGGGGGGCACCTTTTCCTCGATCGAGGCGGTGCAGAGGACGCGGGTGTCACCGAAGCTGACGAGGCACGAGCCCTCGGCATGGATGGTGAAGCCGGGTTCCATGGTAATGTCGCGCATCTGGTCGGGCGCGCGGCCGGAAGGACGCATAATATTCTACTCCGAAGCGGTCAGGTGGCGGGGGATAGCGCCGGGATGCGCGTCATGCCAGTGCCATCCGCCAAAAGTTGCGATAAGAGGGGCGCCATGAAGAGAGCGATGATGATGGGGCCGGTTGCGATGCTGGCGCTGGCGGGATGCGTGACCGACCGGGAGAAGGTGGAGCTGGAGCCGCCGACGGCCGCCGGCGACACGATCCGTTTCACCGCCGGCCGATGCTTCGGCGCCTGTCCCGCCTATACGCTCACGGTGACGCCCGATGGCTCGGGCCTGCTGGAGCCCGAGCGCTTCACCTCCGTCCCCGGTCCGACCCGCTTCACCGTCAGCGCCGCGCAATATCGCCAGCTGCGCACCGGCCTTGCCCCGTGGAAGCCGGCGACCGGGACGACCAAGCGCATCGCCCAGGGCGAGAATTGCACCCGCTTCGCCACCGACATGCCCAGCTACACGATCGAATGGACGCGTGGTGACGGGAAGGGCGGGGGCAAGGGAACGAAACCGACCCGGCTCGATTTCCAGTCGGGCTGCATGGACAGCCGCTATGCGAAACTCCGCACGACGATCGGCACCATCCCCAAGATGCTGGGCATCGAACCGATGCTGAAGCCCAAGCCGGCAAGCTGAACCGGCCCGCCGCGACGCGACAGCCCGAAGTTCACAGTGTCGCAGGGGTAAATTGCGTCGATTCCGGCGAATTGCGCCTGCCACGCGCCAGCGAAGCGACAGGCACGCGACACGCGGGTCAGGCCAACGCGACAGTCGCGCGCCTCTGACGCGACAGTTAGGCGACACTGAAACGACAGCGACGCGACAGGTTTGCGCGTGGGGCAGGGTTGTTAAGCGGGGCGTGGGAGCGGCCTGTTCCATCGCGCAGGATAGATCAGAAGATCGGCGAATAGGAAAGGGAAGGCGGGGTTGCGCCCAACCCTGTCGTCGCTGTGATCTAGAAACTGACCCAATATCTGCCGCTTCCAAGGGCCTGGAGCTTGCCTATCCCTTAAGGATACCCAACGGGTCGCTGACGTCTTACTAGGCGGGGCGTCATTCAGTCCTTATCAAACCTTGAGAGAGTCCGTTCTCCCGCAACGACATTTGAACTTTGGCCTGCGCCAGCCGGGATTCTAGCACCAATCGTTCGGCTGACGCCGCATCCTTTCCTGACGAGTCCATCCCCAGGATGTCATTCCGGAGCAACCGCAAAACCTCATCATGCAAGTACGTGGCCCAATGATAGGCGTAACCTTCTCCGAATTTCTCGAAACCATCCGCAGTTCCTGGAACCAACTCGATCACAGTCTGACTGAGCTTACCCCGTTTTATTAAATCACTCTTTTTTATCCAGCGGCATGCTTAAAACCTTAAGCAACGTTACCGCGTTCATTAAAATGGTTTGGTACGCCTCGAACGTTTTCACGGCTACTTCACTTAAGTACAGACGGGATAATGTTCGATCAAATGACTTAATTTCTTCAAGGGTTTTATCAACCTGAAGAGGCTGTATTAGAGTTTTGACAAACTCAGCGATCTTCGGATCGCCGGTATCATCGATCATCTTATCCGTGTTCAAGATTTTCATGTACTCGACCAGCATGGAGAGTCTGGATAACACCTGCCTCTCACGAAGCAATGACTCCGCCGCTTCCAACCTCTTTGTCTGTATCGCGGCATCTCGCTCCCGCTGGGCTGTAGTTAGGAAGCCCCTGATCTGTTCCAGTTCTCGCTCGTTATCTCGGATGTCGCCTTTGAACTTTTCGAGCCGTTCTTCAAAATGATGCTCGACTGATTTGGTCAGATATCTCGCGAGTGTGTCGCGCATCAGCACCACGGTCGCACTGATCACGATACCAGTGATCGCCACTGAGCCAACTGCACTGACAACCCATTCCCCCAACCCAATCATCATCGCACTTACCCCCGAAAAGAAGGCAACTTAACGCTGCATTGCTGAATGGCAAAGAAGAGCCGAAACCCACTAACCATGCCCGCGCTAACGACCGGCAGTTATCCGGCCGTTGCCTTTTCCAATCCGACAGTCAGCAATCGGCCATTTGCGGGCATCGCCACCTCGGCTTCGCGCTGCGGCTCCCCGCTGCTTTTCCTGCTTGAATCAAGAAAAGCGGGATGCCGGGTCAGACCCGGCATGACGGGTAGGGAAATGGCCAATCTCCCCCGTTGAGCCGCGCGGGAAAGCCGCCTACATCATCGCCATGGCCGCCACTGCCTCCATCGCCGAACTGAATGACCGCGCACGCGACGTGTTTCGCATGGTGGTGGATAGCTATCTGGGCACCGGATTGCCGGTGGGGTCGCGCACGATCAGCAAGATGGGGCTGAGCCTTTCGGCCGCGTCGATCCGCAATGTGATGCAGGACCTGGAGGAACTGGGCCTGCTCGCCGCGCCGCACACCTCTGCCGGGCGGATGCCGACCGAGACCGGGCTGCGGCTGTTCGTCGACGGGATGATGCAGGCGGCCGAGCCATCGGTCGAGGAGCGCCGCGCGATCGAGGCGGGGCTGGCCGAGGGCGGGCCGATCGAGGAGGCGCTGTCGGCGGCGACGGCGACGCTGTCGGGCCTTTCCGCTTGTGCCGGCATCGTCATGGTGCCCCGGCGTGAGCCGGTGCTGCGCCAGTTCGGCTTCGTGCCCTTGAATGACCGGCAGGCGCTGGCCGTGCTGGTCGGGCAGGACGGGTCGATCGAGAATCGGGTGCTCGACCTGCCGCGCGGGGTGACGCCGTCGATGCTGAACGAGGCGGCCAATTTCATGTCGGCGCGCTTTGGCGGGCTGACCCTGCGCCAGGCCGGCGACCTCTTGGCGCGCGAGATGGAGCAGGAGCGCTCCACGCTGGAGGGCGCGGCGCGCGAACTGGTGACGCGCGGCATCGCGATCTGGAGCCATGATGCCGATGACCGTCCCGTTCTGATCGTGCGGGGGCAGGCGCATCTGATCGACGACGGCACCGCCGCCGACCTCGACCGGGTGCGGCAATTGCTGGAGCAGCTGGAGGGCAAGCAGGAAATTTCGCGCCTGCTGGAGAGCGCGCTGGCCGGCAGCGCGACCAAAATCTTCATCGGTTCGGAAAACAAGCTCTTTTCCCTTTCGGGTTCATCGGTCATAGCCGCCCCCTATCGCGGCGGGGACGGCCGGGTCGTCGGCGTGGTCGGCGTGATCGGCCCCACGCGCTTGAACTATGCCCGAGTGATCCCCATGGTGGATTTCACCGCACAGACGCTGTCGAGATTGATGAGATGAGCGAAGACAAGCAGACTATCGAAAATACCGAAACCCTGGACCAGCTGCCCGAGCAGGAGACCCCCGTGGACGCCCCTGAAAACGCCAATGCCGAGCGTATCGCAGCGCTGGAAGCCGAGCTGGAAACGGCCAAGCAGGACATTCTCTATGCCCATGCCGATACGCAGAATGTGCGGCGCCGGCTGGAGAAGGAACTGGCCGACGCGCGCGCCTATGCCGCGACCAGCTTTGCCCGCGACATGCTGTCGGTGGCCGACAATCTGGGCCGGGCGCTGGCGGCCATCCCCGCCGAGCTGCGCGAGGACGACAAGTTCAAGGGGCTGGTGACGGGCCTGGAAGCCACCGGCCGCGAGCTGGAGGCGGTGTTCGGCCGCAACGGCATCACCAAGATCGAGTCGGTCGGCCAGCCGCTCGACCCGAATAAGCATCAGGCGGTGATGGAACTGCCGTCGGCGGACGCCGAGCCGGGCACCGTGCTGGTGGAAATGCAGGCCGGTTACAGCATCAAGGACCGCTTGCTGCGCCCCGCCATGGTCAGCGTGGCGAAGAAGCCGGACTGACAAATATCCGCCCCGTTCGGGCTGGATCGGTCAGGGTCCCCCGTGGGGCCGCGAACGCACCGAATCCTTGCCCGAACGGAGGCCCTTTTGCTGCACGACCTCAACCTCACCACCGACCGTCCGACCTTTGTCACCCATCTCGAATGTTCGCTGACCGGCGAGCATTATGAGGCGGATCGGCTGCATGGGCTGTCGGCGGCGGGCAAGCCGCTCTTGGTGCGCTATGATCTGGACGGCGTGCGGGCCACGCTGACCAAGGAAGCACTGGCTGCGCGGCCGATGGACCTGTGGCGCTGGCGCGAATTGCTGCCGGTGCGGCAGACCAGCAACATCGTGAGCCTGGGCGAGAATGCGACGCCGCTCATTCCGCTGCCGCGCACGGCGAAGCGGCTGGGCGGGGCGCAGTTGCTGGCCAAGGATGAGGGGCGGTTGCCGACGGCCTCGTTCAAGGCGCGTGGCCTGGTCATGGCGGTCTCCATGGCCAAGGAACTGGGCGTGACCCAGGTGGCGATGCCGACCAACGGCAATGCCGGCGCGGCGCTGGCCGCCTATGCGGCGGTCGCGGGCATGGAATCGGTGATCTTCTGCCCGGCCGATACGCCCGAAGTGAATGTGCGCGAGATCGCGGCGCAGGGCGCGCGGGTCTATCGCGTCAACGGCTATATCGACGATTGCGGCGCGATCGTCGGCCAGGGCGTCAAGGAGCGCGGCTGGTTCGATTTCTCGACGCTCAAGGAGCCCTATCGGATCGAGGGCAAGAAGACGATGGGGCTGGAACTGGCCGAGCAGCTTGGCTGGGAATTGCCGGATGCGATCTTCTATCCCACCGGCGGCGGCACCGGCCTGATCGGCATGTGGAAGGCGTTCGACGAGCTGGAGAAGATCGGCTTCATCGGATCGAAGCGGCCCAAGATGTTTGCGGTGCAGGCCGAGGGCTGCGCGCCGATGGTCCGCGCGTTCGAGCAGGGCGTGGAATTTGCCAAACGCTGGGAGGATGCCCAGACCATCGCCATGGGCATTCGCGTGCCCAGGGCCGTGGGCGACTTCCTGATCCTGCGCGCGGTGCGGGAAAGCGGCGGCGCGGCGCTGGCGGTGTCGGACGCGGCGATCGCAGCGGCGGTGCGCGACGTGGCGCGCGACGACGGGCTGCTGCTCTGTCCCGAGGGCGGGGCGACGCTGGCGGCCTATCAACGGGCCTTGGACGAAGGGCTGATCGGGCGGGATGAACGCGCGGTGCTGTTCAACTGCGCCAGCGGCCTCAAATATCCGCTGGAAGACCAGAGCCGCACGCTCGACCGGCATGCGCCGATCGATTTCGCGGCGCTCTGATGTCCTGAACGGGCGGGCCATGGCCCGCCCGCTTATGGTCAGAAACGATAGTCCCAGCCCAGGGTGAAGAGACGCCCGCGACCGGCGAAGAAGGCCAGACTGTCGTCGGGCAGGCGCGTGTCGCTATTATAGTCGATATAGAATTTATCGAACAGATTCTGGACGCTGAGATAGACGCCGCCCAGTGATGCGGTGTCATAGCGCAGATAGGCGTCGGTGACCGCATAGCCGCCGAAATTGTTGCGCCGGTCCGGGTTCGCCTTGCCATGGAAATTGCGCGACAGATAATATTGGGTCTGCAGCCGCGCCGAGATGGCGCCATGGCGATAGTCGGCGGCGACGTTCAGGCGATCGGGCGAGATGTTGGTGCCGTCCAGATCGGTATCGACGATGCCGTCGGGATTGACGCTGTCGCTGTCATAGCGGCCCTTGAGATGGGCATAGCCGGTGGAGAGCTTGAGCCCCGGCAGCGGCGTCTGCACGCCGAGGTTGATTTCCAGCCCTTCGATCTCGACCCGCTGGCGCTGGACGGTGAAGATGCCGTCGCCCTGCGCGATCAATATCTGGCCCTTGTCGCTGGACGACCAGAAATAGGTGGCGCTGGCGTCGATCGGGCCGCGCTTCACCTCCAGCCCGATCTCGCGGTTGTTGGAGACGATCGGGCTGATGTCGAGATAATCGTCGAGGTCGACGCCCGCGACGCCGATCGACCGGGTGACGCGGCCGACATCGGGCATGGTGAAGCCCTCGGCATAGCTGGCATAGGCACGAATGCCCTCAAGCGGCTCGAAGATGAGGCCGCCGTTCAGCAGCGCATCGGAGAATTTGGGCTTGCCGCCCGCGACATCGACGCCGCCATAGGTCGCTACATTCTTCCCGTCATAGGTGGTCGATGCCAGGGTGTGGAAATCGTCGATCTTCACCTGCACATTTTCCCAGCGCACGCCGCCCGCCACGCGAAACAGCCCGTCGGCGATCTTGAGATTGGCCTGGGCGAAGGGGGCGATGGAACGGAAGTCGCTGGGCGGCACCCAGGTGCGGCCGGTGACCATCAGTCGCTGTTCCGTCTTGTCGAACAGGACGTCGAGGCCAACCGTGGTGGTCAGCGCCTCGAAGCCGGGCAGGGCGCGTTCATAGCTGATCTTGCCGCCGATCTTGCGCGACCGGTTCTGCGACTGGTCGAACAGGGTGCCGGGCGTCGCGATGGCGGGATCCTGGAAGGTCGGGATCGCGGCGAATTCGCCGCCGAAAATGTCGCGGCTGCGGTTGAAGAAAAGCTGGGTGACGAGGTTGCCGCCGGCGACATCGCTGTCGGTGTAGGAGAGGGACGCGCTTTCGGTGCGGTTCGATCCCGGCGTGCCGGGGGCGTCGCCCTTGACTGCGGTGGTGGGGAGGCCGTTGGCGCGGCTGCCGGGGAGCGGGACATAATCGCCATCGCCCTTCAGCTCATAGCGATTGAGGATCAGGTCCAGCCGGCCGGTATCGCCCACGGCATAGCCCAGCCGCGCGAAGATATCGGTGGTCTGCGATGCCTGGGTCTCGCCCTGGGTCATGTTGATGCCGATGCGGCGGTTGCGCGCGTCGTAGAAGGCGCCGCGCTTTTCATAGGAGGCGCCGACCGTGGCATCGAAAGCGCCGGCCTTATACTGGACCAGTCCGGCCGCCTTGCCACCAAAACCGTCGCCGTCGAAATCGTCGCTGGCCGATCCCTGCAGCAGCACCCGGCCGCTGATGCCCTCCTGCTTGGGTGCGCCTACCGTCCCCTGGTTGACGATACCGCCGGTGCCGCCAATCCCCTGCAGCGCGTTGGAGCCATAGATGAGTTCGACCCGGTCGATGAAGAAGCCATCGATGGTGAAGCCGTCGCGGCTGCCGTCGCGCAGCGGAGTCGACTGGGGGATGCCGTTGATGGCGTAGAGCGGCGAGCGGCCGCGCAGCGTTTCGCCCGCGCCCGACAGCTTGCCGCGGGTGGGGGAGAAGCTGGGGGTGAGGGTGGAGATGGCATCGGTGACCGAGCCGGAGATCGCGACCTGTTGGTCCAGCATCTGCTTGTCGATCAGGTCGATCGTCAGCGGCAGCGCATTGGGCGGCAGGATCGAGCGGGCGGCGGTGACGACGATCGATTCGCTGCTCTTGGTGTCAGCGTCGGCCTCGGCCTGCTGCGCCATGGCTGGCGATGCGAGGGCGATGGTCAGCGCCGCCAGCGCGATTGCAGAGTGACGAATTTCGATATGACGCATTATCGCGATCCCCTGATCCATGTTGGGCAGGGCTGCTAACGACAATCGATCGCAAGAACAATCACATTCTGCATAATGCTTATGCGATGAGGTGATAACCCCGATTCCCCTGCGTTTCGGGAGGGTGTCTCTATCATAAGATGCATAAAGATATATCTCATGTATTGACGTTGGTGATTTCTAAGATATATCACAATGCATCATGAAGCATTTTGAAAGAGAGAATATGCATTTTTCCCATTCCGATCGCGGCGCTGGACGCCGGGGGTGCCGGCCGGGCCGGCACATGGATGACGCCATGGCCGATCGCGGTTTCGACCCGCGCGGCTTTGGCCGTCATGGCGGGCGCGGCCATGGCCGCTTCTTCGGACCGGGCGGCTTTGGTCCCGAGGGGTTCGGGCGCGGTTTCGGCGGTGGCCGGGCAGGTGGCCGGGGCGGTCCGTTCGGTGAAGACGGTTTTGGTGACGGTCCCTTCGGCGGTGGCCGGGGCGGGCGTGGCGGCGGGCGCCGGCGGCTGTTCGGCAATGATGCGCTCAAGCTCATCCTGCTCAAGCTGATCGCCGATGCGCCGCGTCACGGCTATGACCTGATCCGCGAGATCGAGAGTCTGTCGGGATCGGTCTATGCGCCCAGTCCGGGCGTCGTCTATCCGACCCTGACGCTGCTGGCCGACATGGACCTGATCGCCGAGCAGCCCGGCGAAGGCAGCCGCAAGCTGTTCGCCATTACCGAGGCGGGCACCGCCCATCTGGCCGAGCATGAGGCCGGCGTTGCCGAGGTGATGGAGAAGCTGGCGCATCTGGCCCGCAAGGCCGAACGTAATGATGCCGCGCCGGTGCGCCGCGCGCTGCAGAATATGCGGGTGGCGATCCAGCATCGGCTTGAAAAGGAAGGCGCCGATTCCCAAACCATGTTCGACGTCGCGGCCCTGATCGACGAGGCCGCCAGCAAGATCGAAAGGCTCTGACCCCATGACGCTGACCGCCACCGTGCCGACCACCCATGGCAGCCGTTATCTGCAGCAGCTGTGCAAGCATTGGAGCCACAAGTTCGAGACCAGCTTCGACGCGGACAAGGGCGAGATCGCCTTTCCGATGGGGCCGATCCACCTGAGTGCCGATGCCGAGTTGCTGACCGTGGTGCTGGAACCGGCTTTCTCAAACGGTCTCTGACACGCGAAAGGGGCCGGGTCTGCACGGCCCGGCCCCTTCCCTGGTAAGCTCGATGAGGACCGGCAACCCCGGTCCTTCTTTGTGTCAGCTGTCGGTCTTGGCGCGCATGGCGGCCATGCGGGCGTTGGTCGCCTGCACGTCGGCGGCGGTGACGATGCCGTCCTTGTCGGCGTCCTGCTCGGCAAAGGCACGCGCACCCGATGCGTCATATTCGGCCTGGGCCATCTTGCCGTCCTTGTCCTTGTCGAGGACGTTGAAGCGGACATGGGCCTGGCGGATCTGGCGCTGGCGCTCCTCGGTCTTCTTCTCTTCGGTCAGGCTCGATTCCGCGAGCTGCTTTTCGAGGCGGGCGGCATATTCGCCGACATATTCATCCTCCGATACCCAGCCATCGCCATTGGCATCGGTCGCCTTGAAACGGGTGACGCGCACCGCGTCGAACTCGGCGCGGGTGACCTGGCCGTCATGGTTGCTGTCATAGTCATGGACGAAGGCACCGCCTTCATGCGGGGCGGCGAAGGCGGGCGTGCCGGCGGCGGCAACGACGGCGGCGATCAGGATGGAACGGGTGTTCATGGCGTGTCTCCGGGATATCAGGCGGCGTCGAACGCTAGCGTGTAGGTGTAGCTGCGATAGGGGGTTTCCGACCCGGCTGGCGCGGCGCCGCGATGGCGGACCAGGATCAGATAGGTGCCGGCATCGTCCGGCTTCAGGCTGAAGCGGCCCTGCGCGTCGCTCTTGGTCTCGGTCGCGACCTTGCGGCCGTCATGCACGCCGGCGCTGCGGAACAGGGTGACCTGCGTGGCGGGCAGGGGCTTGCCGTCGAACAGCAGCACGAAGCTGGCATCGCTGCCCGACACGATGGCGTTGGGATGGGTGACCGGCTGGATTTCGAGGCCCGTGCCGACCGGCTTGAGCGCGGCCTGCGTCGTCTGGCCGCGGGTGACATAGGCGTCGGCCAGCGTCATGCTCTGCACCTCGACCTCCTGCGCGCCGGGCTTGGGATCGCCACCCTCGCCGCGCATCACCCAGGCATCGCCGACGCGGAACATCTTGCCCTTGCGCCCGGCGCGCTGGCCGGTGGTGATGCGATAGGTGCCGTCCGCCTTCAGATCAGCCTCGAACACGGACAGGTCGCGCAGATAGGTGACCGGGCCGGTCGTCGCCTGGCTGCCGTCCGGCGCGACCAGGTGGAAGGGCGCGTCGCGCATCGCGACTTCGGGGACGAAGGCATCCTCGGCAAAGGCCGAGGTGACGGTGACATGGTCGGCCTTTCCGGCGTCGAACAGGGTCGGCAGCACATAGGGCATATGCGCCTGGGCGGCAGTGGCGCCGGCCAATAGCAGCACAGGCAAGGCGGCGGCGAACAGGGCGTTCACCGGGCGGCGATGGTTGGACAATGGGGTTCCCCTTGGTTTCGTTACGCTCCTCTATAATATATAGTGAGAATCACTTGCAATAGCATTTAATGCGGGTAGAGAGCGGCCAACCCGGCGCGTGATGCGCCGCAACAATGATACGGGGGCATTTCTCATGACCAAGTCCAAGACCCTGCTGCTGCTGGGCACCGCGCTGATTGCACTGCCGTTGCCGGCAATGGCCCAGGAGCAGAGTGACGATATTGCGGTCGCGAGCGATTCGCAGTTCGCGCTCGACCGGATGATCATCTCCGCCGGCGTCGAGAAGGTCGCGCTGGACACGCCGCAGGCGGTGACCGCGCTCGACCAGGAGGATATCGACCAGCTGCAGGCGACGACGATCGGCGACCTGCTGGAAGGCATGCCGGGCGTCAATGTGCAGGGGGGCGTCGGCCAGCTCGGCCAGGGCTTCAACATTCGCGGCATGGGCACGGCGATCGGCGACAGCGACAACCGCATCCTGATGACGGTCGATGGCGTCACCAAATTCTACGAACAATATCGCATGGGTGCCTTCTTCAGCGAGCCCGAACTCTACAAGCGGGTCGAGGTGCTGCGTGGCCCGGCATCCTCCACCCTCTATGGCGCGGGCGCGCTGGCGGGCGTGATCAACTTCACCACCAAGGATGCGTCGGACTTCCTGCGCGACGGCGACAAGCTGGCCGTGCGGTTGAAGGGTGCGACCGAAACCAATGCGCAGGGCCATACCCTGTCGGGCATCGTCGCGACCGAGCCGGTCGATGGCGTCGAGCTGCTGGGCAGCTATAATTATCGCCGCACCGACGATTACAAGAGCGGCAATGGTGACACGGTCGCTGCCTCCGCCACCGAATCCGACAGCTGGCTGGTCAAGGGCCGGGTCGCGATCGGCGGCAACAAGAAGCATGCGATCTGGGCGTCCTACCAGGACTGGATCAGCGACGCGCCGCAGGTCTATGACCAGATTTCGGCCGCCACCGGCAGCTCGCTGATGCGTCGCCGGGTTCACGACAAGACCGCCGTGCTGGGCTATGTGAACGACTTCGACGGCAGCAAATTCTTCAATGTCGAGGCGCAGGTCGCCTATTCGCTGTCCAAGGTCCACCAGACCGAGACCACCTTCCTGGGCGCGAACCTGGAATATTCCGATTTCTCCTATGAAAGCTGGCAGGCCAAGGTCCAGAATACCAGCGAGTTCGCCATGGGCGGCGACTGGACGACCTTCCTGATCCTGGGCGGCCAGTGGAGCACGCAGGAACGGCGCAACCCGCGCGTCAATTTCGACGGCACGGTGACGCCGGGCGCGGGCACCCATCCCGAAGGCGACATGGACCGTTACGGCCTGTTCGGTCAGCTGGAGATCGTCTGGTCCGACAAGCTGACCATCATGCCGGGCGTGCGCGTCGACTGGACCCGCCTGACGCCGGGCGACACGGTGGTCGGCGGCACCGTCCTCACCGACAAGGTGAAGGATAGCGGCGTGTCGCCCAAGCTCGCCGCGCTCTACAATATCACGCCCTGGTTCGGCCTGTTCGGGTCGGTCGCGCGCACCGTGCGCATGCCCAATATCGACGAAATCTTCACCCGCAGCGCAACCCGGCCGAACAATCCGGACCTGAAGCCCGAGAAGTCGGACAATTATGAAGCCGGCTTCACTTTGTCCTTCGACGATATGCTGGGCAAGAATGACCGCTTCCGCGCGAAGACCACCCTGTTCCAGAACGACGTCAAGGATCTGATCGTCAACGTCTCGGCCGCGGCGGGCACGCCCTATTTCCAGAATATCAACCGGTCGCGCTTCAAGGGCATCGAGCTGGAAGCCGAATATGGCATTGGCGGCTTCTATGCGCGCGGCAATGCCAGCTTCATCGATGGCAAGAACCGGCTGACCGGCGATTATCTCAACACCATCCCGGCGAACGACTATCGCCTGACGCTGGGCTATAATGATGTGGCGAGCGGCCTGTCGGGCGGCTGGACCGGCGAATTTGCCGAGCGGCAGGACAAGGTGACGCCGGGCAGCTTCGCCTCGGCCGGGTCGGGCCTGGCGACGCCGGGCTACAGCGTCCACAACCTGTTCTTCGCCTTCAAGCCGCAGGGTGGCGTGGCCAAGGGCTTCGAATTCCGCATCGCCATGGATAATATCTTCGACAAGCAATATCGCCGCCATCTGTCCTCGCTCGCCGCCGAGGGACAGAGCTTCCGCTTCACCGTGGCGAACACCTTCTGACGCCATGACGGGCGTGCGGCGTCCCTTTCGCGTCACGGGGCCGGCGGCGGCCTCGCTCGGGATCAACGCGTTGCTGATCGCGGCGCTGCTGAATCTGGGCATGGGCCGCGCGCCGAAGCGCGAGGAGGGGGCTGCACTGACCGTCATGTCGCTGGCGGCGCTGAAGGGCGTGGAGCAGGGGGCGGAACAGGCCGAGGCGGCGGAGGCGATGGCGCAGCCCGAAGCCCCGGTGCCGACGCAGGCGCCGCCCCCCACGCCGGTCAGCCTGCCGCAGTCGGTGCCGCCGCCGATGGTGGCGATCCCTTCCGCATTGTCGCTGCCCGTCGCGGTGGCGCCGGCTGCTCCGTCAACGCCAGTGGCCGCGGCGGCGCCGTCATCGCAGCCCGCGGCCAGGGCGGCGCCGGTCATGGCCGCCAGCGCCGGCGCGCCGCCGGCCCGGCGCGGGATCTCCGACGGGCTGGACGCCAACGCCCCGGCCGGCAACAGCCGCGCCTATGCGGCGCGGGTGCGTTCCTGGCTCTATGCCCACAAGATTTATCCCCGCCGCGCGAAGATGCGGCATGAGGAAGGGGTGGTGAAGGTCCGCTTCGTGATCGACCGCGCCGGCATGCTGATCGAAGGGCGGGTGATCAGCAGTTCCGGCCGCGCCTCGCTCGACGAGGAAGCCGCCGCCATGCTGCACCGCGCCTCGCCCTATCCCAAGGCCCCGTCCGACATATCCGGCGACCGCATCGAATTCACCGCGCCGGTGGAGTTCGTGCTGCCGGTGTAGCGGGGGATGGTCTGGGGACGGTCAGAAGCGGCTGTTTCCTACTCCCCTCCCTTCCAGGGAGGGGCCGGGGGTGGGTGTGCCGCGTAGCGGCAATCTACGGTCGATAGGGCAGAAGCTCGCTGCGCTCGCAACCCACCCCAACCCCTCCCTAGAAGGGAGGGGCTATGCCTTGTTTCCACCCATCCAAGCCATTGAGCGCAGAGGGACTGTGCATTCGCGTAACCGGGCGCATAGGGCGGTTCAGCCCTTGGCCTTGGTGGCGGCGATATAGGCCTGGACCTGTTCGCCCAGCACGTCGAGCGGCAGGGCGCCATTGGCCAGCACCACTTCATGGAAGTCGCGAATGTCGAACTTCGCGCCTAGCGCCTGTTCGGCGTCCTTGCGCAACTGGGCGATACGGATCTGGCCGATCATGTAGCTGGTCGCCTGGCCCGGATTGTTGATGTAGCGATCGACTTCCTTGACGATGTCGCGTTCCGACAAAGGCGCATTGTCGCGGAAATACTGGATCGCCTGTTCGCGCGTCCAACGCTTGGCATGCAGGCCGGTGTCGGTGACCAGCCGGATCGCGCGCCACATCTGCAGCGAGAGCATGCCGAATTCCGAATAGGGATCCTGATAGGCGCCCATCTCCTTGGCCAGACGCTCGCTATAGAGGCCCCAGCCTTCGGTATAGGCGCCATAATAGCCGAAGCGGCGGAATTTGGGCAGGTCGGGCAGTTCCTGCGCGCGGGCGATCTGAAAATGATGGCCCGGCGCGCCTTCATGATGGGCGATCGCCGCGACCTGGGGCTTCTGCACCTGATTCATGTCGGCAAGGTTGACGTAGAAGATGCCGGGGCGCGATCCGTCGGGCGCGGGCTGGTTGTAGAAGGCGACCGAGGCAGTTTCCTGGCGCCAGGCCTCGACCGCGCGTACCTCCAGCTTCGCCTTGGGCAGGACGCGGAAGAAACGCGGGGCGGCGTCCATGGTCTGGGCGATGGCGGCGCGGGCATCGGCCAGATAGGCTTCGCGACCGGCGGCATCATTGGGATATTTGAACTTGGGATCGGTGCGCAGCGCCTGGAAGAAATCGGTCAGCGATCCGGCAAAGCCGATCCGCGCCTTCACCGCCTCCATCTCCGCGCGGATCGCCTTCACCTGATCCAGGCCGATCTGGTGGATCTGGTCGGCGTTGAGGCTGGTGGTGGTATAGAAGGCGAGGCGGGCGTTATAATAGGCCTCGCCGCCCGGCAGGCTCCAGGCGCCGTCATTGCCCTTGGCCCTGGGTTCGATCGCATCGAGCGCGGCGAACAGGGTCTGGAAGCCCTTGGCGAAGGGGCCGGTCAACGCGGCCTGTGCGTCGGCGATCAGCTTGGCCTTCTCCGCGTCCGATGCCTTGAGCGCGCCGACCTTCTTCTTGAAATCGGCGAACAGGGTGGAGTCCGGTCCCTGATCGAAGGGAGCGCCGCTGATCACCTTCTTCGCGTCGGCGCGGGCAGGGGCGAACACCATCTTGGGCGGGACGATGCCCTGTGCGGCCTGGTCGCGCATCTTGGTCGCGACCTCGTTCATCACCCGCTCGCTGTCGCGCAGGCGGGCAATATAGGCCTGGGCATCGGCGACGCTGTCGACGCGATGTTCGTTAATCAGGAAGACCGGGATATTGCCCGCCGGGCTGCCATTGGTGGACACGGGGAAGGCATATTTGGCGAAGGGCGCCTGCTGCTTCGATGTCGCCACCTGCGCTTCGAACAGACGATAGCTGAGCCGCGCCGAGGGGCCGAGCCGTTCGGGCGAGAAGCGGCGATGCAATTCGGCGAGCTGCTGTTCCTGCAGCGCCAGGCTGCGGGCGTCGGCCCGTTCGCTATAATCGTCCAGCTTGCCATAGTCGGTCTTGAGGCCAAGGCTGGTCATCGATTCCGGGCTGAGCGCCAGTTGCTGGTCGAACGCCTGGTCGAGGAAGGCGAGCAGCGCCTTGTCTTCCTGCGCGGTTGCCGATGCGGGCGCCGTGCTTGGGGCTTGGGCCAGGATCGGGGCGGAGGCGCCGAGGGCAAGGAGCAGCGCGAGCGAGATACGGACGGTCATGGCAATTCCTGTCGCGAATAGGGATGCGGAGGAGAGACAGGCGCGCGGGCGTCAAGTCAAGCCGGGCCTTGCGAAAGCGATCGCTTTTCCGGGGCTTGGACGGCCGTCCTCGAAGCCTCTGGACAGGCCGTGCCTTTCTGCCATCTATTTTGCGCGCGACAATCATAGGTTGAGCAGGGGTAGGGCGATGGCGATCAGTCTCAAGGTCAATGGACAGACGCGCACGGTGGAGGCCGATCCGGCCAAGCCGTTGCTGTGGGCACTGCGCGAGGATCTGGACATGGTCGGCACCAAGTTCGGTTGTGGCGCGGGGCTGTGCGGCGCCTGCACCGTGCATATCGACGGGAGTCCGGCGCGCGCCTGCCAGACGCCGATCGGCGAGGCGCAGGGCATGGCGATCACCACGATCGAGGCGGTGGCGCAGAGCGATGCGGGCAAGCGTATATCCGATGCCTGGGTCAAGCTGGACGTGCCGCAATGCGGCTATTGCCAGGCCGGGCAGATCATGAGCGCGAGTGCGCTGCTGGCGACCACGCCCGACCCCAGTGACGAGGATATTGACGCGGCGATGATGGGCAATCTCTGCCGCTGCTCCACCTATGTCCGCATCCGCGCCGCGATCAAGGATGCTGCCAGGGCGGGAGCGAAGGCATGAACGCGCCGATCCTGTCGCGCCGCCGCTTCCTGAGCGCCTCGCTGGTCGCGGGCGGTGGCTTGCTGTTCGACCTCAACATTCCGCTGGCCGGCGCGGCCGAGGGCGCGCCGCAGATATTGACCGCCTTCGTGCGCATCCTGCCCGACAATCGCGTCATCATCGGCGCGAAAAATGCCGAGATCGGGCAGGGCGCCAAGACCATGCTGCCGATGCTGATCGCCGAGGAACTGGACGTCGACTGGGCGCAGGTGACGATCGAGCAGACCCATGCCGACCAGAAGATATTCGGCGGGCAGACGGCCGGCGGCAGTCGCACGACGCCGCGCGAATGGCTGCCGACGCGCAAGGCCGGTGCCGCTGCCCGCGCGATGCTGGTCGCGGCGGCGGCGCAGCTATGGGGCGTGGCGCCCGCGACATTGAAGACCGGCAGCGGCAAGGTGAGTGATCCGGCGTCGGGCAGGAGCATCAGCTATGCCGCGCTCGGCGCCGCTGCGGCGCAGCAGCCCGCGCCCGATCCGGCGACATTGACGCTGAAAGACCCCAAGGATTTCCGCATCATCGGCCAGTCGATCGGCGGGGTGGATACGCCGGCTATCGTGGCGGGCAAGCCGCTGTTCGGGATCGATTTCAAGCTGCCCGGCATGCTCTATGCCGTGCTGGAAACCTGCCCGGCCTTTGGCGGGACGTTCCAATCGGCCAATCTGGACGCAGTGAAGGCACTGCCCGGCGTGGCCCATGTGCTGACGATCAAGGGCGACGGGACGCCGGAATCCTTGTTCGACGGCGTCGCGATCCTGTCGGCCAGTTGGTGGAGCGCCAACCAGGCGCGCGAGGCGCTGAAGGTCGAGTGGGACATGAGCGCCGTCAGCGGCTTTTCGACCGAGGGCTACGCCGCGCAGGCGGCCGAACGGCTGAAGGGCAAGGCGGACGGGGATATCGTCCGCGCCGGCGATGTGGATGCCGCCTTTGCTACGGCGGCGAAGACGGTCAGTGCGGAATATGATTATCCCTTCCTGGCGCATGGCACGCTGGAGCCGCAGAATTGCACCGCCCTGTTCAAGGATGGCGCGATCGAGATCTGGGCGCCGACGCAGAATCCGGAAAGCGGGCGCGGGCTGGTGGCCAAGGCGCTGAACCTGCCGCCGGAAAAGATCCGCATCAACTTCACCCGCATCGGCGGCGGTTTCGGCCGGCGGCTGATGAACGATTATATGGTGCAGGCGGCGGCGATCGCGGCGCAATTGCCCGGCGTGCCGGTGAAGCTGCTCTATAACCGGCAGCAGGATATCCAGCGCGACTTCTACCGCCCGGCCGGCTGGCACGGCTTCCGTGCGGCGCTGGACAAGGGCGGGAAAATGACCGCCTTCCACGATCATTTCGTGACCTTCGGCAAGGACGGCAAGCCGGTGCGGTCGGCCGAGATGCCGGCGAGCGAAATCCCCGCCGGCCTGATCGACACGGTCCTCCTGGAACAGAGTTTCCTTGCCACCAACATGCCGACCGGATGGCTGCGCGCGCCCGGCTCCAACGCGCTGGCCTTCGTCACCCAAGCCTTCCTGGACGAAGTGGCGCAGGCGGCGGGCAAGGATCTGCCGACGCTGATGCTGGAATTGCTGGGCGAACCGCGCGAATTGCCGCGCGGTCCCAATGCGCCGCCCTTCGTCACCGGCCGCGCCAGGGGCGTGATCGAGAAGGTGGTGGCGATGAGCGGCTGGGCCGATCGTGGCAAATTGCCCAAGGGGCGGGGCAAGGGATTTGCCTTTTACTATAGCCATATGGGCTATTTCGCCGAGGTGCTGGAGGTGGCGCTGGTCGATGGTATGCCCAAGGTCGCGACCGTGTGGGTCGCGGGCGACGTCGGCAGCCAGATCATCAACCCGATGAACGCGCTGCATCAGGCGCAGGGATCGGTGATCGAGGGGCTGGGGCAGGCGCTGGCCGGGCAGAAGATCACCCAGGTGGCCGGTGCGGTTGAACAGGCCAATTTCGACACCCATCCGTTGCAGCGCATCCCCGATACGCCGCAGATCATCGTCGAGTTCGTGAAGACCGATTATCCGCCGACCGGCATGGGCGAGCCGGCACTGCCGCCGGTGATCCCGGCGCTGGTCAATGCGCTGCACGCGGCCACCGGCAAGCGCATCCGCACCCTGCCGATCGTGCCGGAGATGTTCGCCTGAACCCTGTTTTCCGACCCCCTCTTTACTTGGCCTGAAAAATCTTGATGATCGTCAAGAATCTGATGGCGGATCGACATGGCGTCATCCGTCATGCCGGTCAGAGGGGCAAAAAAGCCCCCGCCTGAGATTGGGCCGCGTCCAGGGCAAAAGACCGGACGCCAAAGGGGGACATCAGGGTGAAGCAGCTTCCGGTGAAGTTCGGTCTGTTGGCGTTGCTCTCCGCATCGGTCGTGCTGGCGCAGGCGGATGGCGGTCCCGACGGCGCGACGATGAAGGAGACGGAGGAGGGCATCCCCGTCACCGATCCGCTGGTCCAGGAAAAATGCGGCAGCTGTCACGCGCTCGATGCGAAGGGTAACCTGTCCCGCATCAGCTGGGTGCGCACCACGCCGGAGGGCTGGGCGCAGGCGATCAAGCGGATGGTGCGGTTGAATGGCCTCCCCATCACGCCCGAGGAATCGCGCGCGGTCATCAAGTCGCTGTCCGCCTCGCACGGGCTGGCGCCGGAGGAGGCGCGGCCGGTCATGTATCTGCCCGAAAAGCGGATCGTCGACGAAGTCCTGCCCAACGAGACGATGCGCGGCGCCTGCGCCAGCTGCCATGCCTTCGCCCAGCCCTTGTCCTGGCGCCGGTCGAAGCTGGAATGGAAGACGTTGCAGGATCTGCATGTCGCCCTCTATTCGCAGGCCGACGCCCAATATCGCCGCCCGGCCGAGGATAGCGAGCAGCCCGCCGGCCGCGACCCCAAGGACAAGATGACGCGCGGCGAATATGCGCTGACCTATCTGCCCAAGGTGGCGGGACTGCATACGCCCGAATGGGCCGCCTGGAGCTCGCGCCTGCGTGCGCCGCGGCTGGCGGGCGACTGGCTGGTGGTGGCGTCGGTGCCGGGGCAGGGGCGCTTCGTCGGCACCATGACGGTGGCGCCGGGCGCGGCCGCCGACGAGTTCAAGACCAGCGCGTCGCTCACCTCGCTCTCCAATGGCGCGACTATCAGCCGCAGCGGCACCGGCCTCGTCTATTCCGGCTATAGCTGGCGCGGCTCGTCCAAGGGCGGCGCGGCGCCGGGGAAACCCGATGATCTGGGCAGTCCGGCGCGCGAGACGATGTGGTTCGCACCCGACCAGCAGCGCGCCGAAGGGCGCTGGTTCTGGGGCGAATATCAGGAATTCGGCTATGACGTGAAACTGGTCCGCGCTACCGCCGCGCCGGCCATATTGGCGGTGACGCCAGGCGCGGTGAAGGCCGGGGCGAAGGGCGTCGACGTCACCATCTGGGGCCATAATCTGCCGGCCTCGCTGACGGCGGCGGATGTCGATCTGGGCGCGGGCGTCACCGTCGCCAGCGTCGTGTCGGCGACGCCGGGCAAGGCGGTGCTGAGCGTCGATGTCGCGGCCAGCGCGCCCGCCGGCCAGCGCGATGTCGGCATTGGCGGCGCGGTGCTGGAAAAGGCGTTCCCGGTCTATCGCAAGGTCGATTATCTCAAGGTCACGCCGGAAACGAGCCTGGCCCGGCTGGGCGGCATCAAATTCGCCAAGGGATACCAGCAGTTCGAGGCGATCGGTTACGACAACGGCCTGGATGGCAAGCCGAACACGAGCGACGATGTCGCCATCGGACCGGTCGACGCGACCTGGTCGATGCAGGAATTCATGTCGGTCTATTATGATGACGACATGAAATATGTGGGCGCGCTGAGCCCCACCGCCTTCTTCACGCCGGGGCTGGAAGGCCCCAATCCCGAACGCCGGTTCAGCCGCAACAATTATGGCGAGGTCTGGGTCGTCGCCACGGCGAAGGCGGAAAAGGACAAGTTCGGCAAGCCCTTGAGCGCGCGGTCCTATCTGGTCGTGACCGTGCCCATGTATCAGCGCTTCGACCAGCCGGAGGTGTCGCGATGACCGTCATGCAGGCCCCCGCCTATCGTCGCGCCGAATATCATAGCTTTGCCGCAGGTGGCAGCGACTTCGTCTATCTGGTGAGCGCCGGCGCGATCTTCGAGATCGATGCGCAGGTGCAGGCCGTGCTGGACCGGCTTGATGGACAGGAGCTGAGCCATGCCGCGCTGGTCCGCGAACTGGCGGGCGAGGATGGCGACCTGGCCGAAGCCGAGGCGCTGGTGCGCGAATTGCGCGCGGTGCAGCTCATCCATCTGGGCGCGGCGCCGGTGTCCGTGCCGGAGGCGCCGCCGGCCGATTTCCCGTTGCAGGCGCTGGTGCTGAACATCACCAACCAGTGCAATCTGGCCTGCACCTATTGCTATGAATTCGGCGCGGACAAGATCGCGACCCCGGCCGGCAAACCCAAATATATGACGCTGGAGACGGCCAGGGCGTCGGTCGACCTGCTGATCGCGGAGGCGGCGAACCGTCCGTCGGTCCACATCACCTTCTTCGGCGGCGAAACCTTGATGAATTTCAAGCTTCTGCGCGATGTGGTGGAATATGCCAATGGCGCGACGGCGGCGGCGGGCAAGGGGATCACCTACAGCCTGACCACCAATGCGACCTTGCTGACGCCGGAGATTGTCACCTTCCTGTCGGACAATCGGGTCGGCGTCACCGTGTCGATGGACGGCCCGCCCGAACTGCAGGACAAGCATCGCGTCTACAAGAATGGCAAGGGCAGCTATGCGGTGATCGAGCCGCGGTTGCGCACGCTGATCGCCCATCATCGCACCCGCGCGGTGACCGCGCGCGTCACCCTGACCGAAGGCGTGACCGATGTCGTGCGCATCTTCCGCCATCTGAAGGATGATCTGGGTTTTCACGAGGTCGGCTTCGCGCCGGTGACCACAGGGGAAACGCGGGCCTATTCGATCGATGCCGACGGCATGGACAGCGTGCTGGCGCAGTTCAACCTGCTGGCGCAGGAATGGCTGGAATTTGCGCTGCGCGGGCAGGTCCATGGCTTCACCAATGTCAGCGAGACGATCAGCGAGCTGATTTCGGGCGTCAACAAATCGCATCCCTGCGGCGCGGGCATGGGGCTGATGGGGGTCAGCCCGTCGGGCGACCTGTCGCCGTGCCACCGTTTCACCGACGCCGACACCCATGTGATGGGCCATGTGTCGAGCGGCATCGACCGGGCCAAGCAGGGCGATTTCCTGAGCCGCGGCCATGTCGGCGCCAAATATGATTGCCAGAGTTGCTGGGCGCGGCCGCTCTGCGCCGGCGGCTGCCACCATGAGGCGTTCGTCCGTTATGGCGACACCGGCCATGCCAATCTCCATTATTGCGACTGGATCCGGCAATGGACCGACACCTGCCTGCATATCTATGGCGAGCTGGCGGTGAAGAACCCCGGCTTCCTGGAGCATTTCGCTGAACGAAAGGGGCTGTCATGAAGCATCTTCGTGCCATCAACAAAAAGGCGCGGCGGATCGGCGACGCCGTGACGCAGATGGAGGCGGCGATCGAGGTCGCGGCCGCGTCTGGCGCGACGCCATCCGACATGGAGGAGGATGTCGTCGCCCTGCAACAGGCGCCGCGTCCCCATGTGCCGATGGGCTGTACCCTGTCCTTCTCGCCCGGCTGGGAAGTGGATGCGGGCGGCGGCACGGCGGGCCTGTGCCAGCCGGTCGAGCGCGACATCTATGACTGCTATGTCACCTGTTTCTGGCCGGTGCAGGTGCCCGACCATGTGAATTATTCGCCCGACTGGGCCAGCAACTGCGCCACCGCGACCAAGGACTGGCGCAATCTCGACCTGGTGTTTCCATGAGGCGCGCGATGCAGAAAATCCGCTTTGTCCTGGCGGCGGGGCTCGCCGCGCTGGCGACCATTCCTACCCATGCGGCGACCCTGTTCATGGGCACCTATCCTGACGTCCTGCTGGTCTTTGACGAGGGCAAGGGCGCGGTGACGCAGAAGATCAAGCTGGACACCGGCCTGCCGACCGCGATGAGCCTGTCGGACGATGGCAAGCGCATCTATGTGTCGACCATCACGACGAGCGGGATCGAGGTGATCGATGCCGCCAGCCGACAGGTGGTGAGCAAGTTCAGCCTGAACGACGGTCCCAATCGGGTGCGCTTCTATGGCGGCGTTGCGGACCCGGCGGGCCGCTATTTCTACACGATCATCACCAAGATCGACAAGGAAATGGACCGCTACAAGGTCAGCAAGCCGCTTTATGGCGTCATTGACCTGAAGCTCGGCAAGCTGGTGCGCACCGCCGAGATCGAGAAGGATGATGAAAAGGCGATCGGCGGCTTTCGCGTCGCCTTCAAGGTGTCGGGCGACGGCAAATATCTCTACGCCTTTGGCGAGAAGGTGATTGTCATCGACACTGCGACATTGAAGGCGACGGACCGCATCGACCTCGCCCGGCCCGAAGGTACGGGGCTGGAGAATGTCGGCTTTGGCGGATCGCTCGAAACGCTGCGGACGCCCGGCCAATATGTGTCGCTGTTCAACGCGGCCGACCCCTATATCCACAGCAAGATGTTCGGCCTGGCCCGGTTCGATCTCAACAGCCGCCAGTTCGACTTCACCCCGATCGGCCCGGCGCCGGCTGCCATGGCGGGCCTGGAAATCACGCCCGACGGCAAGCAGGCCTATACGGTGGTGACCAACGGCACGCTGGGATCGAAACGGTGCGAATTCTGGCACATGGACCTTTCCACCAACGCGGTGGTGGACAAGGCGGAATTCCCCTGCCGATCGCGCTTCCGCTTCGGCATGTCGATGGATGGGGCCAAGCTCTATATCTACGGCGCCAGCTTCGATATCGAGGTCTATGACGCGAAGACGCTGAAGCTGGAAGCCACCTGGGATCTGGGCAATGACGCGACCGGCGCCGGCATGGTGGCGGTGCCGTGACCCGTGCCGGCTGTCCCGACACTCCGATGGCCGTGGCCATCCGGGGCAGCGGGATGGCCGCCAATGCCTGCGCGCATCTGCTCAAAGGGGCGGGGCTTTGCGT
>NZ_NOIW01000060.1:0-35590 GCF_002708645.1 Sphingobium sp. IP1 | reverse complement strand
CTCGATAATCGCCCATTCCCGATCTGTCAGTTCGTACCGCCGCCGTGCCATCAAGCCCTCCAACTCTGGAGGCCTCTGAATCACGCCAATCGCCAATCCTCAAGGCTTTTTATGAGTTTACGGCCTAGGAGCAGAGCGACCGCGATGGGTCGGGCAGACGAACATGGCCCAGCGCTCGAGGTCGCTATTGCCTGCCTGGTCGATCTCGCGCTCCCACAGACCATAGCTGAGATAAGAAAGGCTGGTGCCATTATTGGCGCTTCCCGTGCGACGCAGAAGCAGTGTGGTGTCGTCGCCGTTGGCGGCATCGCGCTCATATTCGATGAATCTGCGTGCCGGGTCATCATCGAGATGGCTGGCCGCATAGGTCATGCTCTCGCTGATGCCACCCTGGTTTATCGCGATGGTGTAGGTGCGTTTGGTCGCGTCGTAGGAGAGCGAAACACCGTTCGCGAACCCGCCGCTCTGGCTTGTCGTAACGTTCGAGGGCACGTCACGCGGATCCGTGAACGTGGCCGTGAGCGTGGTAGAGGCGGTGTCGAAGCTTTGTGATGCGACGAGATTGGTCAATGTCTCGTTCGTCGTTGCCACCGGCGGCGCAGGTGTGGTTGCACCCCCTTCGCTGCCGCTGCCACCACAGGCAGACAAGGGAACAAGGCAAAGCGCTGCCAGGGAAAGGCGCGTGGGCTTCGGCATGGGGGACCTCCATTGAACGAATGATCCCTTGCCTTTCCCCTGCGCGTTTCAGGGCAAGATTTGCAGAACATTTATTTTTCCAAATGTTCGGCCAAATCCATATTATAACCGCGTAATATCAGCATCTTAATTTAACAAAACTTGCGATACGACCTCATACCGCCCTTGTCTGCTTTGTTGCTGGCATTATGCTGGCTCTCAGCTTGTACAGAATGATCGAGGTTCTCATGCGCCGTCCGGCGAAAATCGCATTCCTGGCCGCCATGATTCTCGGCGCAACGTCTGGCCTCGCGGCCGACCGTCCCGTCGGTTATCTGGCAGAGGGCGAATTTGACGTGACCCATGTCCTGGAACCGGCTCCAAGAGCCGGCGATCCTCGCTACGAGACTGACCGAAAAATCTTCAAGGCTACCAGGCGGATGATTGGCTCGGATCGCTGGAAGATGGCGGCGCTGGATGCAGAAACCGGGACGCAAGCCCTTCTGCGGGACTTCAGCTGTTCGGTCGGGATCAAGCTCACTGAGCAGAATTCCCCCAATCTGGTTCATCTTCTGCAGCGGGCTGGCGCCGATACTGGGCGACAGAGTTCGCGCGCAAAGGAAGTGTTCCAGCGTCATCGGCCCTTCACGATCGATCGGGGTCAGATCTGCCAGCCGCAATCAGAGCTCTACGACGAGAAAGCGCAGCGCATGAGCTATGATTATCCGTCTGGTCACACGACCAGAGGATGGACATGGGCCTTGGTTCTCACCGCCGTGGCGCCGGACCGCTCCCAGCAGATACTCGAACGCGGACGGGCTTATGGCGACAGCCGCTTCATTTGCGGCGCCCATAATGAAAGCGCAGTCGAGGCAGGCATGGTGTCAGCGTCAGCCACCATGGCAGTCGTGTCGACCAAAACATCCTATCAGGCAGACCTGGCAGCGGCCCGCACCGAACTGCAAACGTTGCGTCTCAACGGCGAAAAGGCTGAAGGATGTGATGCAGAAGCAACCTTGGTGCGCCAGCGGGTTATGCCCAAGCTGGAACAACGCCACTGACACAGCCATCCGGCATCGACGCTGGCGGACATCAAGTGCAGGCCGTCGCCATCCCCTACCGGCGGACGCCGGACGGCCTCGAAATATTGTTTGTCACATCCCGCAAGAAGAAGCAGTGGATCCTGCCCAAAGGCGGTGTTCCGCGCGGCATGCTGCCCCATAATGCGGCCGCGCGAGAGGCGATGCAAGAAGCTGGCGTACTGGGAGCGGCGCAGCCTGAACCTGTTGCAGATATTCTTGTCAAAAAGCGTAGTGGGCAGGACATGCCCGGCGCAGTTCGCTTCATTTTCTTCCGCATCGCGGTGACCACGGAACTTGCTTACTGGCCGGAAGACTATTTTCGTGAACGCAAGTGGGTATCTCTCGAGCGGGCATTGAAGATCGCAGGGAAAGCATATGTTCGTGACGCCTTCCGTTCCTGGGAACGAAAGATCCGCACCTGAGAGTCCGGAATGGGTCGTGAGCTCTCTACTTACTCACGCCTATCCTTCTGTCAGGAGCGCTGCACGACGGTCAAAGGCAAGTAGCCCCATTCTTGACTCATGAATATATCTCATAGGTCATGACCGAGCCCGATGCGCTCATGCGCGCCGACGATGCCTAATCCCCTTGTCGCCATCCCCGCCAGCATCAAAGTCCCAATTTCAAACGTTTAGCGTTGCTAATAGGAGCAGCGGCCACCGCCCGTCCCTTCATGCCGGGGTAGAAAAACTTTTTTGTCTACCAATTCCGTTATCTTTAGCCCGCCCCTCTTCCAATAGTCCGACAAAAGGGGTCCTCTGTCGTGCATCGTCTTACCAGCGCCGTCTTCCTGCTGCTCTCCACAACATCCACCTTCGCCCAGGCGCAGGATCAGTCCACGCCGCAAAATAGCCAGGAGGGATCGACGGAACGCTCCGACATCGTCGTGACCGGCATCCGCAAGAGCCTTGCCGACGCGCTGGCAGTGAAGCGTCAGTCCGCGCAGGTCGTCGACGTCATCTCGGCCGAGGATGTCGGCAAGTTTCCCGACAAGAATATCGGTGAAGCACTTCAGCGCGTGACCGGCGTCCAGATCACCCGTGGCGGTGGCGAGGGCCAGGCGATCACCATTCGCGGCGCCGATCCATCACTCAACCGGGTCGAGATCAACGGCCAGTCCGCCCTCTCGACCTCGATCGCTGCAGCCGCAGGGAATGGCAGCAACCGCGCGGTCGACTTCCGCGACCTGCCCGCCGAATTCGTCTCGCGCCTCGAAGTGCTAAAGTCCGCCACACCCGACATGACCGAAGGCGGCCTGGGCGGCACGGTACGGATCATCACGCGCCGCCCGTTCGATGCGAAGGAAGGCTATCTGGCCGGGTCGGCACAGGGCATCTACAATGAACTGGCGGACAAGGTGGATCCCAAATTCGCGCTGATCGGTTCGAAGCTGTTCGCGCATGACACGATCGGCGTGCTGCTGTCGGGCACCTATGAAGATCGCACCATCCGCTACGACCAGGCGCGCACTACCGGCTGGCGCCAGGTGGAAACGGTGCAACCGGCAACGCCCGCCAGCCAGAACTGTCTGTCGGGCCGCAACCAGGCCCGCTGCGTCGACCTGGACGGCAGCGGTTTTGGCGATTTCTACCCGGACATTCCGCGCTACATCACCGCGACCGAGCCGACCAAGCGCTATGCCCTCAATGGCATCGTCGAATGGCGCCCGGACGATAATTTCAAGGCCTATGTCGAGGGCACCTTTACCAAGAGCAATACGCGATCGGACGACCAGTATCTGCAACTCTCCACCACCCAGTCGGTGGCCAATGGCGGGATCGACCCGACCGGCGTCGTGATCCGCGACGAAACCGCCCAGACCGTCACCTTCGTCAACAACAGCGCCGCCGGAACCGGCCCCAGCGTCAATTATCGCAGCGTCATCGGCGGGCTGCGCCGTCGCACCTTCAACGGCATCGTCGGCGCCGAATGGCAAGTCGGCAAGGTCAAGCTGTCGGCCCGCGGCACCTATGCCGCGTCGCGCGTCTTCAATGACGAGGTCGACGTGACCGCGTCGGTCTCCGGCAAGGACGCCCTGCCCTGGATCACCATCGACTATGACAATCCGCAGCATGCGCCCAACATCATCCTGCCGATCGACACCACCACGACCCAGGGCATCAACACGCTGTCCGTCGAGGCACGGCCGCGTCTCAACCGCCAGCAGGAACAAGGCGCCAAATTCGACGCCGAATATCGCCCCGACAATGACGGCCTGCTGACATCGCTGAAGGGCGGTATCGAACAGAACAGGCTGGTGTCGAGCAGCCGCTTCAGCAACGCGGTCTATACGCTGAACGGCATCACCGGCCAGACGACCCTGACCCGGTCGGGCATCAGCGGCACGCAGGTTCTGGCGACCACGACGCCCGCCGCCCGGCTCGCGACGATCCAGAGCCTGCTCAACACTTATGGCGGCATGGGCGACGGCAGCTTCTTCAAGACCGGCGACCTTGGCTTTTCCGGCATCGACCGCTGGTGGAACCTGGGCGATGACCTCGCCAACGCGATCGGCATTCCCGATCCTTATACCAGCATATCGCCGCTCGACACCTATCGGGTGAAGGAAGAAACCATTGCCGGCTATGGCCAGGCCGCGTTCAAGGCCGATCTGGGCTTCGACCTGTCGGGCGTGTTCGGCGCGCGCCTCGTCCACACCCGCACCATATCGACCGGTAGCCAGAGCAGCGGCGGCGTCATCACCCCTGCCCGCTACACCGGCGAATATACCGTGCTGCTGCCGTCCGCTAACCTGCGGGCCGAACTCGTCCCGAACAGGCTGGTGGTGCGCGCCACCGCATCGGACGTGCTGGCCCGCCCAGCTCCTTCGCAAATGGCGCCCAATGTCCGGCTCGATCCCGTCGGGCTGACCGGATCGCGCGGCAATCCGGGGCTGAAGCCTTATCGCGCCTGGCAATATGATCTGGGCGTCGAATATTATATCTCGCGCACCAACTATCTGTCGGTCACGGCCTTCCGCAAGGACATCAAGTCCTTCATCGACACCGACAGCCGTGAGGAGGAAATTGACGGACAGGTCTACACCATTCGCCTGCCGGTCAACGGCACCCAGCATGTCACCATCCAGGGCGTGGAAGCCGGCGTGCAACTGGGCCTCGATTTCCTGCCCGGCATGTTGAGCCATTTGGGCGTGATCGCCAACTACACCTACAACAAGGACAAGGGCTATGAAGGGCGTGACTATTTCACCAATGCCAGCCTTCCCTTCCCCGGCGTGTCGCGAAACAGCTATAATGCCTCGCTCTTCTACGATGACGGGCGCTTCGCCATTCGTGGTTCCTATAACTGGCGCAGCCGCTATCTGATCAACGCGGTCGATCGCGGCAACAATCCGTCCTTCGGCGAAGCGTTCGGCCAGTTGGACGGGTCAGCCAGCTATGTCGTCAATCCGCATGTCTCGCTGTTCCTGGAGGGCGTCAACCTGACCGATTCCACCCGGATCGAGAATGCCAACAGCATCTATCGCCGCAATGTCATCGAAACCTATGGCCGCCGTATCTATTTCGGCGTCAGGGCAAAGCTGTGACGCGGCGCGATACGCTGGCAGGCCTGGCGGGGGCTTCGCTCCTGCCGGCCTTTGCCCGTGCCGCAACCGGCCGCCTGCTACATCGGGACGATTTCCGTCATGGCCTTGGCCAATGGCAGGTGGAAACCGAAGCCCCCACCCGCGTCAGCGCGCAGCATGGAACGCTCGACATCGAGGCGCCCGCCGGGCTTACCCTGTGGTTTCGCCCCCTGCTCTACGGGCCTCTCGAAATCCGCTATCGGGCGCAGGCCGTATCACAGGGCGGACCGCATGATCGGGTGAGCGACCTCAACTGCTTCTGGATGGCCAATGACCCCGCGGTGCCAGACGGCGATGTCCTGGCCCGGCCGCGCAGCGGCAAGTTCGAGGAGTATGACGGCCTGCAGACCTATTATGTCGGGCTGGGCGGCAACGGCAACAGCACCACCCGCTTTCGCCGCTATGTCGGCCGCGTCGGCGACCGGCCGCTATTGCCGGAAAACGACCGGCGCGGGTCCGAAGACATGCTGGTCGCCAATCGCTGGCAAGACATCATCCTGACCGCGGACGGGAACGAGATCACCTTCTTGCGCGATGGCCGACGACTGTTCGCCTTTCAGGACGATCATCCCTACACCCATGGACACTTCGCCCTGCGCACCACCGCCAGCCATCTGAAAATACGCGACTTCACCGTCCGCGCACTTCGCTGACCCAAGGAAACCGCATGTCCCTCTCCCGCCGCGCCCTGCTCCAGTCCAGTCTGCTGAGTGGCGCCGTGCTCGCCCTGCCGACACCCGCGCGCACCGCGAAGGCGCTGCCGACAACGAATGTGCATTGGCTGGACGGAAGCCCGCCAGCCTGGGACGGCGGCCAGAGTTGGGGCACGCCCTGGCCCCGCGGCACGCTGCGCGGGACAGAAAGGCTTCAGGTGCATGGTGCAGATGGTGCCATCTTGCCGCTGCAAAGCTGGCCACTGGCCTATTGGCCGGACGGAACGATCAAATGGAGCGGCCATGCGCTGCCGGCAATGATCGACAGAGCCCCCTCCCATATCTCGATCGGCATCGGACGCAATCCGGCTCCCGCGCATCCCGTCCGCGTCGAACAGCAGGCCGATGCCGTGCTGGTGCATGTTGCCGCGACATCCTGGCGACTGCCGCGCACAGGCAGCGCCATCATCGCCGCGGCAGAACGGGATGGCCAAACCCTGCTGCGCAATGTCCATCTGCTGGCCAGCGCCCAGAATGCGGCGTCCGACGAGGAATCGGAAAATCTGTCGGTTCAGCGCTATACCAGCCGGATCGATGCGCTGACCGTCGAACAAAGCGGCCCGGTCCGAGCCGTCGTCAAGGTGGAGGGCAGCCATGTCGGCAACGGCCGCCAATGGCTGCCCTTCAGCCTGCGCTTCTATTTCACCGCCAACAGTCCCGCCGTGCGCATCGTCCACAGCTTCATCTGGGATGGCGATGCAGACCGCGATTTCCTGCGCGGTCTGGGGATCCGGGTGCAGGTGCCGATGGCCGCGCCCTTGCACGATCGACATGTCCGCATCGCCACCGATCATAGCCTGTTCAGTGAAGCAGTTCGACCGCTCACGGGCCTGCGCCGCGATGTCGGTGAAGCCTTTCGTCAGGCACAGATTGACGGACGCGCAACGCCGTCGGTCGACACGCTGCCGGATCGGCTGCGCCAGTTGCTCGACAGTATCCCGGCATGGGGCGATTTCCGGCTGTTCCAGGGCAATGCCCAGGGTTTCACCCTGACCAAGCGCACCCGCAAGGGGCGTGCGCCGATCCAGTCTCTGGAAGGCGATCGTGCCCGTGGGCTGGCCTATGTCGGCACGCCCTCGGGCGGCGGGGCGATCGGCATGGCCGATTTTTGGAAACGCCATCCGGTCCAACTGGACATTGACGGCGCGGCGGGGGACACGGCCGACCTGACCGCCTGGCTGCATGCACCAGACGCGCCTGCCATGGACATGCGCTCCTATCGCGATGTGCTGGGAATGACCGACTATGCCCGCCAGAATGACGGGCTGGACATGACCTATGAGGATTATGAACCCGGCTGGGATCAGGCCAAAGGCATCGCCCGCACCAATGAATTATGGCTCTGGGCGCTGCCCGCGACGCCCGATGCCGCAACGCTGGACAGCTATGCCGCCCAGGTGGCCCGCCCCGCCCGGTTGCAGGTCCAGCCGGATCGCATTCATGCCGCCGGCGTGTTCGGCGATTGGGCGCCGCGCGCGACCAGTGGCGCCCTGTCGCTGGCGATCGAGCGACAGAATGACCTGCTGATCGATCATTATGGCGACGAGATAGACCGGCGCCACTGGTATGGTTTCTGGAACCATGGCGACGTGATGCACAGCTATGACAGCGACCGGCACCAATGGCGTTACGACATTGGCGGCTATGCCTGGGACAATAGCGAATTGTCGACCGACCTGTGGTTCTGGTACAGCTATTTGCGATCGGGCCGAGCGGACATATTCCGCATGGCGGAAGCGATGACCCGGCACACAGGCGAGGTCGACGTCTATCATGCCGGCCCCTGGGCTGGCCTTGGCACGCGCCATGGCGTCCAGCACTGGAGCGACAGCAGCAAGCAGCCGCGCGTATCCAATGCTGCCTATCGCCGCATCTTCTATTATCTGTCCGGCGACGAACGGGTCGGCGACCTGATGCGGGCGCTGGTCCATTCCGACCGCGCGCTGCAACATGTGGATATTGGCCGCAAGGTTGCCGATCGGGCGCCGGAATCGCTGCCGCCCGGCGGGGTCGGCGCTGTCGTCAAACCCGCAGGATTACCGGACGGCGTGATCCAGCTGTCCTTCGGCACAAGCTGGGGCAGCCTGGTCGCGGCCTGGTTCACCGAATGGGAAAGGACCGGCGACCGCCGCTGGCGCGACCGGATCCTGGCCGGCATGGACAGCATCGCCGCCCTGCCCCGCCAATGGTGGGCCGGCGGCGCCAATTTCGATCTCGCCAGCGGCCGCTTCGTGTCCGGCGGCGATCATATCAGCGTCAGCCACCTCAACGCGGTCTTCGGCATTGTCGAAATCATGGCCGAACTTCTGCCGCTGGTCGATGCGCCCGGCTATCGGGCGGCCTGGATCGATTATTGCAAATGGTACAACGCCCCCGCCGACCAATGGAAAAGGCGTTTTGGCGAAGCGCCACGCGGTCATAATCTGCGCCAGGCCCATTCGCGCCTGACCGCCTATGCCGCGCACGCGCTGCAGGACACGGCGCTGGCAGCGCGCGCCTGGAACGAATTTCAGGATGGCGAACTGAAACCGGGGCTGACGACCATGCAGGCGGGCGACGGCATCGTGGAGATTCCCGGCCTGTCGACAAATGGCGCAGCCCAATGGGGGCTGGCAGCAATCCAGAATCTGGCCCTGATCCCGCCAGATTGAGCATGTCGATCAACGACCGATAAGTTGCGGCAATGATAAAAATGAGAAAATCATAAGAAAATAATGTTCACCTATTCAATCTTACAATTCAAATGACGCCATAGTCATTTGATACATGTCACGAGAAATATCTAAAAAAACATCACCAACCACGTTTGCCAACGAGAGCGGTGAATGACGATAATATCGCAAAGTCACGCGGACGAATTCTCGCACCCGGCGCTACGGCGCCCTCGTATCCATAATGTCCCCCGCGATGGCGATGCGCCACGGCTGCATGCGGAAGCGGCCCGGCGCACAGTTCAAGACGAACGGCTGCACCGCAAACAGCAACTGGCCGCGTCGCTCCGCCTGCTGGCCCAGCATGGCGTCGAGCCTGGCCTGGCCGGACATTTGAGCGCCCGCGACCCTGAACATACCGACCATTTCTGGGTCAATCCGGTCGGCGTCCCCTTTTCCCATATCCGGGTATCGGACCTGCTGCGGATCGACAGCGACGGGCGGGTCGTCGAAGGTGACGGCCCGGTCAATATCTCCGGCATCCCCTATCATCATGCCGTCCAGCGCGTCCGGCCGGATGTCGTCGGGATCGTCCATGCCCATAGTTTCCATGCCAAGACCTGGTCCGCCTTCCGGCAGCCGATCGAGCCGATCATCGCCGACCTCGCCGCCTTCCATGGGGATCAGGTGGTCTTCGTGCCCGATCGCCTGTCAGATGCCGCCGCTGGTCGTGACGCCGTCGCGCAGCAATTCGTCCGGTCACTGGGTGACCGCAACATCCTGCTGTGGGCCAATCATGGTCATTGGACCGTCGGCAACAGCGTCGAAAGCGCGGCCTGGCGCTTCATCGCCTATGAAAGCGCGGCCCGCGTGCAACTGGCGGCACGGGCTGCCGGAACACCGATCATCGATCCACCGACCCAGCGCCCCTCTCCCGACCAGCGGGAAGGATGGGCTTGGCTCAGCTTCCTGCCCTATTGGGACGAGATCGTCCGCGCGCAGCCCGATCTGCTCGACTGATGCCCCGTCAGCTTTATTCCCGGCGGGCGCTGCTAGCCGGCGCCGGCGCCCTGACGCTGGCCGGATGCGGCGCGGCCACGGAACGGGCATTGTCCGACGTGACCCTGAGCGTCTGGCGCTACAAGACGACGGCCGGCAATTTCATGGCGGCGGCGGGACAGGCCGACACGCCCTATCAGGTCCGCTATGTCGACCTGCCCGGCGGCCCGCTGGTGCTCAACGCCTATGCCGCCGGCGCGCTCGACTATGCCTATATGAGCGAAATCCCGCCGGCTTTCGCGCTGCAGTCGGGCACGCCGCTCAGGCTGATCGCGACCCACCAGGGCGACGTGAACAATAGCGGCGTGCTGGTGGTGAAGGGATCGAGCGCACGGCGATTTTCCGATCTGCGCGGACGCACCATCGCCTACACGCCCAACACCAACAATCATTATTATCTGCTCAAGCTGCTCGAAGCGCATGATCTGCGCCTGTCCGACATGCAGGCCGTCGGCCTGCCCGCCAACGACGCCAATGCCGCCTTCACGCGTGGTCATGTCGAAGCGATCGTCACCGGCGGCATTTCCGCCCTGCTGACCGAAAGCCTGCTCGGCGGGCGCTGGATCGTCCGATCGGTCGCCGGTCTCTATTCGGGCAATTTCTGCATTTCCGCCCATCCGGCCGCGCTGGCCGATCCGCTCAAGCGAGCAGCGATCCGTGACTATCTGCGCCGGGAACAGGCGACCTGGCAATGGATAGAGCGAAACCCGGAACGCTGGGCGGCGCTGTCGGCAACACTCAGCAGCCAGCCCGCCGCCCTGTTCCAGCGCCTGGCCCGCGAGGCAAGCCGGCCCGCCCTGATCGTCCCGCCCGCCAAGGCCGCCATCGCAAGCCTGCAGCATGTCGCCGACGATCTCGCCCGCTTCGCGCTGGTGCGGGATCGCTTCGACCTGTCGGCGCTGTGGGAACCGGGCCTGATCTGATCGGCCGACCGTCACGAACATCTCAAAAAAGGGGGAATTTATGCGACATGAAATCAGCCGACCAGCCTTTGGCGTGCTGCGCCAGCTATGGCTTTCTACCGCGACGCTGGCCGCGCTCGGGATCGGTTCGTCGGCACTTGCCCAGGAACTGCCTACCCCGGCTGCAGCCCCCGCCCCAGCCGATGCCGAGGGGACGATCGTCGTCGTCGGCAACCGCAGCCGGGCCACCACCGCGCTGGAAAGCCCCGTGCCGATCGATGTGATCGACGAGAGCCAGTTAGCGACATTGGGCGCCAATAGTTCGCTGCGCGACGCACTGGGCGTGTTGCTGCCTAGTTTCAACTCGCTGACCGTCAGTTCCTCGTCCTGGAACAGCGTTGCGCGCCCCGCAGGCCTGCGCGGCCTGGGCGGGTCGCATGTGCTGGTGCTGGTGAATGGCAAGCGGCGCCACAACAGTTCGCTGCTCAACCTGTCGACCGGTAGCGTCGACCAGGGTGCCAATTCGGTCGATATCGACCTGATCCCGGCGGCCGCCATCAAACGGATCGAGGTGCTGCGCGATGGTGCTGCCGCCCAATATGGATCGGACGCGATCGCCGGCGTCATCAACATCGTGCTGAAGGATGACGACCATGGCGGCACGCTGACCCTGAATGGCGGCAAGCGCTACAGCTATCGCGGCAATTCCGACGGGCGCAATATCGAGGCAGGCGGCAATATCGGCTTCAAGCTGGGGCCGGACGGATTCGTCAACATTGCCGCCAGCGCCAAGGACAACAACCATGCCCGCCGCGCCATTCCCGCGACCGGCGCCTTCTATTACCCGCTGGCCAATGGGCAGCCCGACCCGCGCGAGAGCCGGGACAAGACGGTGTTCACCGGCGGCCTGCCCGACCTGCGCGCCCTGACGATCCTCTATAATGCGGAACTGCCGCTTTCGCCGGCCGCGACCCTTTACTCTTCATCGACATGGTCAACCCGCGAAGCGATCATCGGGCAGAATTTCCGCCGCCCTAATTCCACCAATGCGGTACTGTCCATCTATCCCGATGGCTATGCGCCCAACTACACGCTGGACGAGAATGATTTCCAGATCCTCGCCGGGATCAAGGGCGAAGCGGGTGGCTGGAGCTGGGATCTGTCCAGCACCTATGGCGAGAACCGGTCGAAGAATGGATCGACGGAGAGCCTCAACGCGTCCTTGGGCGATGCAAGTCCAACCGAATTCTGGACCTTCACCGCAAAATTCGCTCAGTGGACCAACAATCTCGATATTTCCAAGGGCGTGGACATCGGCCTTGCCGAACCGCTGAAAATCTCCTTCGGGGCCGAGCATCGCTATGAGCGGTTCCAGACCATCGCCGGCGACCCGGAAGCCTATGCCAACGGCCTCTACCAATATCCCGCCGGCACGCCGCTGGCCGGCCGCTATGCCACTATCGGCGCGCAGGGCGCGATCGTGCTCACGCCCGAGGATGCCGCCAAGCTGACCCGCAACAGCTATGCGGCCTATGTCGACCTGGGCATCAATCCGGTGCCGCGCTGGTTCATCGGCCTGGCTGGTCGGGCCGAACATTATGACGACAGCGCCGGCGACACGCTGAACGGCAAGTTCACGACCCGATACGACTTCACCGATCATTTCGCGATCCGCGGCACGATCAGCAACGGCTTCCGCGCGCCCTCGCTGGCGCAGTCCGCCTTTGCCCAGACATCGAACCAATATACCACCGTCAACGGTGTCCAGACCTTCATCACCGCCAAGTCGGTGCGGCCCGGCACGCCGATCGGCGACGCTCTCGGCGCCAAAGCGCTGACGCCGGAGAAATCCTTCAACCTGAGCGCCGGCTTCACCTACAGACTGGGCACGCGCTTCAACCTGTCGGTCGACGCCTATCAGATCAAGCTGGACGATCGTATCGCCCAGACCGGCTATCTGACCGGCGCGGGCGTCAGCGCCATCCTGGTCGCCAACGGTTTCGATCCCAATTATTCGGTGCGCTATTTCGCCAATGCGATCGACACCCGGACCCGCGGCGTCGAGGCGGTGGCCAACTATCTGCAGCCGCTGGGCGAGGACAAGTCGATCCGCTTCACGCTCGGCTACAATTACAACAAGACCAAGATCACGCATGTGGCCGACAATCCGCCCGAACTGGCCGCGCTCAATCTCACTTTGTTCGACCGTCAGGCGCAGGGCTATATCGCCGGCAACCTGCCCCGATCGAAACTGATCCTGGGCCAGGATCTCAAGCTCGGCAATCTCCAGCTCAACCTGCGCGAGACCCGCTACGCCAAGGTCGCCTTCCTCGGCACCACGGCCGCGACCGACCAGTTCTACGGCGCCAAGTGGATCGCCGACATCGACCTGTCCTTCCAGGCGACGAAGAACATCAACGTCGCGATCGGCGCGAACAATTTCTTCGACACCTATCCCGACAAGAACACGCTGCCGGATACCAACGGTTTCCCGCCCTATCCGGCCCAGTCCCCGTTCGGCTTCTATGGCGGCTATTATTACGGCCGCCTGTCCTTCAGCTTCTGATGGAGACGCAGGCATGACCCATCCTTCCGGCACGCTCAAGCTCGGCGCTTTCCTGTCGGGGCACGGCTCGCATAATGCGAGCTGGCGCCTGCCGGAGGCAGATGTCGATGCCTCGCGCAGCTTCGCCCCCTATGCCCGCGTCGCCCAGAAGCTGGAACAGGGACTGTTCGACGCGATCTTCCTCAACGACAGCGTCGCCATTCCCGATCTCGACACGGATTCGCTGGCACGCTCGGCACAGGGAATGCGCTGGGATCCATTGACCCTGCTGCCCGCGCTGGCCGTGGTCACCAGCCGGATCGGCCTCATCAGCACGGCCAACACCACTTATAACGAGCCCTATACGCTGGCCCGCCGCCTCGCCTCGCTCGATCATCTGAGCGCGGGACGGGCCGGCTGGAACCTTGTCACGTCGCTCGGCGGCGGCGAGAATTTCAACCGGGAGGATCATGTCCTGCATGCCCAGCGCTATCAGCGCGCGGAGGAGTTTTTCGACGTCATCACAGGGCTGTGGGATAGCTGGGAAGATGACGCCTTCATCCAGGACAAGCAGAGCGGCATCTGGGCCGATCCCGCCAAGCTCCACCGGCTCGATCACAAGGGTACGCATTTTTCGGTGCAGGGGCCGCTCAACGCAGCCCGCCCAATTCAGGGCTATCCCGTGATCGCCCAGGCCGGATCATCCGATGACGGGCGCGAACTGGCGGCACGGACGGCGGAAATCATCTTCACCGCCGCCCAGACGATCGACGAGGCGCTGGCCTTCGGCGCGGACATCGCCGCCCGCCTCGGCCGCTATGGCCGCAAGCGCAGCGATGTCCGGATACTCCCCGGCATATCGGTCTATGTCGGCCAGAATGCCGAGGAAGCCCGTGCCCGCTACGAAGCGCTTCAGGATCTGCTCGATCCGGTTTCCGCGCTCAAGGGCATATCCCGCTTCGTCAATATCGGCATCGACCTGTGGACGTTGCCGCTGGATGAGCCGGTCGTGCTGCCCGCCGCGATCCCCGTCACCAACACGCACAAGAGCCGCCAGCAACTGGTGATCGACCTGATCCGCCGCGAACAGCCGACCGTGCGCCAATTGCTGCGCAAGATGGTCGCCGGCGGGCATCGCATCCTGTTCGGCAGCGCGCGCGACATCGCCGATGATTTTGAGCATTGGTTCCACGCCGGCGCAGCCGACGGCTTCAACATCATGTTCCCCGACCTGCATGGATCGGTCGACCGTTTCGTCGATGAGGTCGTCCCCGAACTGCAGCGGCGCGGCCTGTTCCGCACCGCCTATGAGGGCGCCACGCTGCGCGACAATCTGGGCCTAGAACGCCCAGGCAACCGCTTCACCCGTCCTTCGGCCGTGGCGGCTGTCAGGAACTGAGCGGCGCTTCATTTCCAAAATCTTAGAACAAGGAACCGGACATGTCCCAGCCCTATGACCCGATCGACCAGCATTGGGCCGATCTTCTCTCCCCCGGCCGCCGGCAATTGCTGCGCGCCGGCGGGCTTGCCGCTGCCGGTGGCCTGATCGGGGCGCCTTCCTTTGCCGCCGCGCCTGCGCCCTCTCCGGCCGCCGTCGCCGCACATACCGGCAAGAGCCCCTGGGGCTATGCGACTACCACGGAACCGACGCCCCGTCCCCTGGCGGTTCGCCCCGGCGAGGAGCATGGCCTGCCTGACCGACCGCGCGCCTATACCGATATCAAAAGCTATCATGCCCATATCTATTTCGATGAGGATAGTTACGAGAAAGCAGTCCGCATCCGGCAATGGACGGCGGAACGCTTTGCGGTGGAGCTGGGCAATTGGAATGCGGAGCCGCGTGGTCCGCATGTCACGCCGTCCTTCTATTTCGGCTTCGGCACCGACCTGCAGCCGCTGATCCTGCCCTGGCTCCAGCTAAACAGTTTGGGCCTGACCATATTGGTCCATCCCAATACCGACGATCCGCGCGCCGACCATCTCCATTATGCGCTGTGGGTGAACCGGTCGCAGCCGGTGAACGCCTATGGCATGAAGAAGCCGGACCTTGCGGCTGGCGAGCCGGCCGTGGAACAAATCTATCCCAATACCCGGCCGACGGTCGCGATCGAGCGTAGCTGATGGGCGCTGCGACGGAACAAGCGGGCCGGCATTATGCCATCGTCGGCGGCAGCAGCGGCATCGGCCTTGCCGTGGCGAAATTACTGGTCGCGCGCGGCGACAGGGTGCTGATCGGCGGACGATCGCCCGACCGATTGTCCAGCGCCATCGCGACATTGGGGGATCAGGCCTCCGCCCGTCCCATCGACACCGGCGATCGCGCGTCGATCGCGGCCTTCTTCACCGATGTGCCGGCACTCGACGGACTATTCACCCCGGCCGCCAGCTATCGCACCGGGGCCTTTCGTGACGGCGATGTTGACACAAGCGAGGCACTATTCGATGCCAAATTCTGGGGGCAATATTGGACCGTCCACGCCGCCTTGCCGCTGTTGAAGCAAACAGCATCGGTCGTGCTGATGTCGGGTGCGGCCTCGGTCAGGCCGATCGGTGCCCCGGCCTATGCCGCCTGCAATGCAGCGCTGGAGGGGTTGGCGCGTGGCCTCGCGTTCGAATTGTCTCCGATCCGGGTCAATTGCCTGTCGCCTGGCACAACCGACAGCGCCCTGTGGCGGGGGCGCCCCGCGCCGCAACGTGAGGCCGCCTATGCCCATTGGAACGGACTCTGCCTGACCGGGCGCCCCGCCCATGTCGAGGAACAGGCACATTCTGCCTTGTTCCTGCTCGACAATGGCAACATGACCGGCGCCACCCTGTTCTGCGATGGTGGCTATAGTTTCCGCTAGGCGATGTCCGTGTCCGCCCGTCGCGAGGCATAACGGCGGGCGGCAATCTCCGCCCCTTCGCGCAACAAGGGGCCGAGTTGCCAGAAGTCCTGCAGATGCGGTGCCTCTGGCGGTGCATCGCGATCCCAGCCATAATCATGGCGTAGCCGCCCGACCTGCCCCATGGCCAGCGCCTCAGCTCCGGACAGGCTTGGCTCGCCCTCCTGCTCGGGCGCGACATAGAGGGCATCGGCCGGGCAATAGAGTTCGCACATGAAACAGGTCTGGCACTGATCCAGCCGTGCGATCAGCGGCACCCCATCAGTTCCGGCATCGAAGACATGGGTGGGACAGGCCGCAACGCAGGCCTGGCAACCGGTGCAGCGCTCCGCGAATATCTGGGCGATCATGCAGCGATCTCCTGCGTAGCTGGCCGTTCCGGACGGGTCCAGACGCGATCCAGTCCACCAACCAACAAGCGGCTCTGCTGCGCCGGATCGGTCCCCGGCCGGTCGATGCGCATATGCATGCCGCGACTTTCGTCGCGCGCCAGCGCCGCCGCGAGTATCCAGCGCGCGCACGCCGCCATCGCCGCATGTTCGCGCAATGCCACCGCCCCCAGCCCCTCCGCGCGGCCATGATCCGCGATCGTGCGCCAAACCGCCTCGACAGCGTCCCGGTGCCGCACAAGCTTGTCCGCGCTGCGCCAGAGCGCTGCATCATAGCCGATGGTAGCGGCCTGGATGATCGGCAGCCCCTCACGGGCGTCGGGAAGCCGTGCGGTGGAAGCGGGGCGCAGGCCTGCCGTGCCGGCCGCCTGCACCGTTGTGTCGCCTCGCCGTCCGGCCCGGCGCGCACGGGCCGCCGCAGCGGCGCCGGCGATCCGGCCGGAGGTCAGCGCCCAGGCGGCATTTTGCGCGCCGCCACCGCTGGTGGCGCCGGCGACCAGTTCGCGCGTGGCGCTGTCACCCGCCGCATAGAGATTGGCGACGCTGGTCTCGCAGCCGTCGCCGACGATCTGCAGCCCGCCGGTACCGCGGACCGTGCCTTCGCCGAATATCCGCACCGGGAAGCGATCGCGGAACAGATCGATCCGCTTGCGCTCGAACGGCGCGAGCGAGGCGGGCTGGATGCGGCGCAAGCCCCGCTTCAGGGCATCCGGCGCATCGGACAGGTCGGCCAGTACCGGTCCATCCTCCAGCGCGCGGGCCAGGGCGCGCAAATGCGCCGCCTCCCCGCTCATCGGTGGCGGCACATCCAGTTCGCGGCCTTCGGTATTGAAGAAGCGGGCGGCGAAATAGGGCAAGGTCCGGGTCGAATTCCAGGCTGGCGAGAGGGAATAGGATACGGAAAATTCCATGCCCGAAAGGACCGCGCCGGCCTCCGCCGCCATCAGCAATCCATCGCCGCTATTGCCATGGCTGCCGATCAGCCCGGATCGGAAGGCACAGCCTCCGGTCGCGATCACGACTGCACCGGCGCGCACTGTCCAGGCCTGTTGCTTCAGCCGCGCGTAGCCGGCCGCCCCCGCCACCGATCCATCGGCATGCAGCAGCAGTTCCAGTGCGGGATGATGATCCAATATGGTGACACCGGCATCCTGCGCAAAGCGGCGCAGGGCGCGCATATATTCCGGCCCGCGCACGCCGGAGTAGAAGGTGCCGCCCTTACCGTCGCCGGCAAAGGGATAATAGCCCGCCAACTGCGGCAGGGCACGCCAGGTTTCATCGATGATACGCGCCATCCAGGCCCGTTCGGCCAGGCCAAAGCTGCGGGCGTAACGTTCCTCGATCGCGGCCTCGCGCCGTCCCGGTTCCGGCGCGACCCACCAATGATTGGGACCACCGGTCGCCGTGACGCCGCTCGTCCCGACAAAGCCCTTGTCCACCAGCAGCACGTCGGCGCCCGCCTGTGCCGCCATGATCGCTGCCCAGCAGGCGGCCATGCCACCGCCGATGATCAGGACGTCGGCGCTGCGCGTGATCGGCGCGGCTTCGCTCATTCGGCGGCAATAGCGGCGGGCGAAGGCGCAATGCCGCTGTAGCGGTTTTCCGGCACCGGCAGGCCAAGATGGCCGCGCAGCGTGTCATGCGCATATTCGGTGCGGAACAAGCCCCGCGCTTGCAGGATCGGCACCACCTCCTCACGGAAGCGGCGGAACGGGTCGGGCCGGATGACCTGTAGCAGGAAGCCATCGACGGCCCCTTCCCTGAACCAGCGCTCAATCTCGTTCGCGACCGTTTCGGGCGAGCCGATGAACTGGGATCGCCAGTCGCCAAAGCGATAGGCCGCCTGGCGCAGCGTCAGGCCCTCGTCCCGCGCTGTCCGGATGATCCGCTCGGCCTGTCCCTTATAGCTGTTGAGCGTGACACCGCTCAGATCCGGGAAAGGTTCGTCCAGCCCATACTGGGCGAAGTCATGATAGTTGAACGCGCGGCCAAGCTGCACCAGCAGTTTGCCAAGATCGAGCGCGCCGCGGCCTGCGGCATCGATCGCCTGGGCCTCCTCATCACTGTCGGCAATGATCGGCGTCAGACCGGCGAGAATCTTGATATGGTCGGGATTGCGCCCGATCGCTACGGCGCGCGCCTTGAGGTCCGCATAATAGGCGCGCGCGCTGTCGAAATCCGCGCCGATGGTGAAGATGCCCTCGGCGATCTGCGCGCCCAGCTTGCGGCCTTCATCGCTGTCACCGGCCTGGAAGATGACCGGCTGCCCCTGACGCGAACGGCTGAGCGCCAACGGTCCTGCGACCGAGAAATGCGTGCCCTTGTGATCGAGCCGATGCTGCTTGGCCTTGTCGAGGAAGATGCCGCTTGCCCGATTGCGCGGAAAGGCATCATCCTCATAACTGTCCCACAGCCCCTGCACGACATCGACGAATTCGCGGGCACGCGCATAGCGCACGCCATGATCAAAATGCTCGGTCCGGCCATAATTACGCGCGGCTCCTTCAAGCCCCGTGGTGACAACGTTCCAGCCGGCCCGGCCATGGCTGATATGATCGAGCGAGCCGAACTGGCGCGCAACATTATAGGGTTCCCAATAGGAGGTGGTGAGCGTGCCGACGAGACCGATGCGCGACGTGGACGCTGCAACCGCCGACAGCAGGGTCAGTGGCTCCAGCCGGTTGAGAAAAAGCGGCGCCGTATCCGGCGTGATATAGGGGGAATCGACGATGAAGACGAGGTCGAAGCCGGCCGCCTCGGCCAGTTGCGCCTGGCTGATATACCAGCCGATATCGATGCTGGCGTCGCCCGGCAGCTCGGGATCAAGCCAACTCGACTGGTTGGCGCCCACGCCCTCCAGGATCGCGCCCAGATGCAGTTGGCGGTGCGGTTGGTCGGCCATCATCGTCTCCCTTGGATGCGATGACCCTAACCCTGCCGCTCCCACCGGAATAACGAGAGCTTCTCATAGTCTGTTGTGAAAGGCTGATGGACAGGTCGTGGCAGAAAGAGCCAACGAAATGGCCCAGCTCATTACCTGCAGACCACCTCTAGATGATGCCGCTTGCACGTCAGCAGTTCGGAGCGCCGCTTTGCGCCGATAGGGTGAGAAAGCAGCCCGTCCGGTTGAGGGAATCGAAAATCCGCGAATGAATGACTGATTTGGGTCGGAGGCTGTCGTGCACCTGTCATATCAATCGGCAAAATCCGCCATAAAAAGAGCGTAGAGGCTCTTCGTTCCCGACGTGTAGTTCCCAAGCCGAAGATTTTCATTGGCTGCATGCTGATTATTGTCGGCATTCACCAATGGTATGAGAAGGATCGGAACCTTGAGCCCGTCGGCTAGCGGTCTGGTCGGCACGCCACCACCCATGATCGGAATACGGACGGGATCCTGACCAAATGCATCCGTGAAGGCGGCTGCGGCCCATTTGCCGACGGCGGCGTCGAGCGGCGTCATGAGGGCAGGCATGCCGCCGCCGCCCTTGATTGCGGCGATCAGAGGGAACTTGCCGCGTTCTTCATCGGTCGGCTCACTCTCGACCAGATGATAGCCCTGTGCTTCCACCCATTTGCGGACAAGCGCGATCTGGCGCTCGGGCGGCGTGCCAGGGACGGTGCGGGAACTGACGCTGGCAGTTGCGAAGGCTGGAATGACGGACCGCCTGCTGCCCGGCTGCCCCGAGATCATCGAGGTGATGTTGAACGTCGGATAGTTCATCGCTTCCTGATAATTGTCGCCGACCTTCTCGTTGCGCGCGATGCCGATACGGGCGCGAATGGCGGCCTCATCATCCGGGACGGCCGCCAGTATCTTCTTCATGGCCGGGCTCATGTCCACGCCATCATAGAAGCCGGGAATGAGAACCCGGCCATCCATGTCGCGCATGGTCGAGAGGAGTTGGGCGAGCGCGAAGCTGGGATCGGGCAGGAAATTGCCAAAATGCCCGCTATGGGCGTCGTTATTGCCGGCAAAGACGGTAAGATCGAACCCCATGCCGCCCCGGTGACCGAAGACGAGCGTAGGCTTGTTGCTGGGATGCATCGGACCATCCAGCATGACGACGGCATCGGCCTTGAGCAGTTCCAGATTATTCTGGACGACGTCCTTGAGCGTGGGCGGCCCGCCTTCTTCATGGGAATCGATGATGATCTTGATGTTAATACCTGCCGTCTTGCTCTGCGCCTTGAGGGCATCCATCGCAGCCATCAGCATCATGATTGGCGCCTTGTCATCCGCTGCAGACCGGGCGAACAGCCGCCATTCCGGATCGACAGCGCCGCCCTGGGTAATCTTCTCGATGGGTATCGGGAGAAGTTTCCCGTCGGCCCCTTTCTGCTTCAGCACGGGCTGGAATGGATCGGCCTGATCCCAGTCTTTCGGGAATACCGCCTGGCCGTCCATATGGGCATAGAAGAGCACGGTTTTGCGTTTGGGGGAGGCACCGGGCGCCTGCGCAAAGACCATCGGCGTCTCGCCATCAGGAAGTTGCCGTGCTTCAAATCCGTGCCGCTTGAAGGCTGCTTCGAGCCAGTCGGCATTCTTGCGCATATCCGCCGTCGACTTGTGCATGACATTGGGGAGCTTCAGAAACTCCACGAATTCAGGCAGCGTGCGCGTGGCCGCAGCCTGTGTCGCATCACTTTCCCTGGGCGTCAGCGCAAGGGCGGAACAGGGTAGCGTTGCCGCGATGAGGCAGGTCGACCAGAGCTTACGTGTTTTGAACATGAGACTTCCCGTGCTGAAATTGTCTGATCAGAAGGATTTGCGGATGGTTGCATACCAGTAGCGCCGCTGCGGCTGATATAGCGATGCAAGATAGCCGCTCGTAGCCAAAGGCGGCCGCTCATTGGTGAAATTGCGGGCACCGAACTGGATCGAGGTCGTGCCGCCAAGGCCATCCTTCTTGAGCGTATACTGCACGTAGAGATTGCCGGTCAGTTGAGAATCCACGACATAGGGATTGGCATTCGCATCAAAGACCGTCGATTGCTCCACCGATCCGATATATTGGGTGAACAGGCCCACCTGCACCGGCCCCTTATACCAGGTCAGCGTACCCGAGTAGCGCCAGCGCGGATGACCGTCCTGCCGCACGAGCTCGGCAGCACCAGTAACACCGATCGCGCCATTGATCTCACCGCCGGCGATAGCATCGAGCAGGGACTGCACCTGGGCCGAGGCGGATTGATAATATTTGATCAGTTTGGATGCGTTGAAACTCAGGGTGAAGCGGCCGACCGGTGTCGTGGGAGACGCGTAGTTGAAACCAAAGTCTATGCCCTGCACGTCGAGCGGCAGTAGATTCTCGTACCGTGAGTCCACATAAAGAATGTCGCCGGTCGGCGTGATGCCGGTGCCTGCATAACGTGCGATATCATCGGCCGTAGCTGCCGCGCGCACGACATTGGGGTTGCTGGAGCCATTCACCCGCGCGAGATAGTCGAGCGCGATCTCGGTGGCGTCCGAAAGGATGCCGACCGAACCCTTCTGTTTGATACGCCAGCGATCGACGGTCAGCGTTACCTTGCCAAGGCCGCCTGGCAGCGGGGGCGTCAACACGGCACCAAGCGACCAGCTGGTCGACTCCTCCGGCTTGAGTTCGCTATTGCCATCGCGACGCTGCTGCACGGCAAAGCTTCTGGTGCAGCCGGAGAAACTGCTGATCCGCCCCGCGCGCAGGTCAGCCTCGCATTGAACATAGTCGGTACGGCTGTTGACGCCCTCCGACACCGGAGTGTTGATGACCTCCAGATTTGGGGCGCGGAAGCCACCAGAGATGGAACCGCGCAGCCTTATGCCATCAAGCAGATCCCAGAAGCCGGCGAGCTTGGGCTTGGCCACATCTCCAACGTCGCTATAGCGCTCATAACGGCCCGCGAGCTGGAATTCGAGCGCGTGGAACATCGGGATTTCCATTTCCGGCGTGAAGACCGGGACGGCGAGCTCGGCATAGGCGGAGAAGACCGTGCGCTTGCCGTAGATGTCTGGACGATAACTGGCGCCCAGGAGATCGCTGGAATAGCTCACGCCAGTAACGGAATCCACGAACGGCGTCGACCCATCCTGCAGGGTGTCGCGATCATCCTTGTAGGTCTCGCGACGAAATTCGATGCCCGCTGCGACGCCGATCGGCGCCCCCCAGATATCGACGAGCTGGGCATTCGAGACCTTGGCGTCCCACAAGGCAAGGGTCGTCTTGTTGCGGCGGGTCGAGGTGACGATGAAACTGTCTATCGTCGACTGAGCCGATGGTGTCGTATCGATGCCGCTTGGATTGGCGGGATCGCCGCCGTTGAACGGATTATAGGCATCGGCGGTCGTCCGGTTCATCGCGGCCTGAAGCAGGCTGTTGCTGATGGCGTCCCCGGAATCCTTGACGGTCGCTTCCGAATAGAGCGCTGCAGACTCCCAGTCCCAGTTGCCCATTTCGCCCTTGAGACCGCCGAGCAGGCGGAACTGCTGATTGGTCACGTTGACCTGGCGCATGCCTGCGTCGCGAATCGAGAGGTTCGCCGTGGTCAGATTGAGACCTTCTGCCGGTGCATCGATGCCGGGCAAGCGATTGACGGAACCGACCGCGCCGAACGGGTTCCAGTAGGCGCTGGAGGATATGGTGATCGGCGTCGTGGCAAGCAGCGTGCCGGGTGTCGTGTAGCCCTTCGATTTGGCTCGGTAATAGCCCAGTTCGCTGAAGAATTTGATGCTGTCGCTCAGCTCATAATTGATGAACGAGAAGACATTGAGACGCGTCGTCGACGGCGTCACCGTGATGTCGGGGAACGACGCACTATTGTCTGCCCGAAGGTTGCGATCCACCGCACCGGTTATGACGCCGTCGTCCATACAGATGCCCGGAGCGGTCGACAGGTTGATCTGACAACCGGCATTGGTCTGGGGCTGGATGTGGAAGACGCCGGCGGCGCTGGTGACCAGCGTGCCGTTGCTGCGCACGGCCGAACCATTTTGTGTGCGAAATGCACCCCAGGACGAACTGGTCGAGCGGGTATCGAAGGCCGTGTTCCCTTCGAAGGCGCTACCTTCGACAAAGGATCGCAGATCGTTGGTCGCGGTATAGTCCTGGTCGCCCACTTCCAGCGCCGTTCTGCGCGTGAAGTTCGCCATGAGACTGATATTACCCCGACCATCAGCAAAGTCGGATCCATATTTGCCGTTGAACTGGAACTCGCGCATGCCCGTGCCTTCGGCGCCCCCATAGGTCGCGTCGAGGGACAGCCCGGTAAAGTCGGTCGAGAGGACATTGTTGACAACGCCGGCGACCGCATCGGACCCATAAAGCGCTGCGGCACCGTCGCGCAGCACTTCCACCCGCTCCAGCCCGCCGACGGGGACGGCGTTCACATTGTAGGTCAGGACCGGCGTCCCGTTGCTGGTCTGCGACGTGGGGTGCAGCACCATCCGCCGGCCGTTCAGGAGCACCAGGGTGTTGCCCTGTTCAAGGCCACGCAGGCTGACCGAAGCCACATCGCCGCGCGCTGCATTGGGGCTGCCACCGCCCAGTGTCTGCTCGTTGAATGTCATGTCGCTTGCCTGGGGGAGCGTGCGGAACAGGTCGTTCGCGGACACTGCCCCCATTGCCGCTATGTCTTCCTTGCCCACGACGGAAACCGGCAGGGCGCCAGTTGTTTTCGCGCCGCGGATCTGGCTTCCCACCACCACGATCTCGTCTACCGGCGGAGGCGGGGCTTCAGCCGCCGCGGCGAGCATCCCCACTGCCGGTTGCAACGCAGCAAGCTGGACGGGTTTCGCGAGCGTGAAGCGCGAGATCGCCATGGTCTCACCCTTGCGCGCGGTAAGCGCGATGACCTTGCCTCGAATGGATGCGATCCGCAGCGGCGTGTCGCTCAGCAGGAGGTTGAGAGCGTCCTCGGCAGAAAGGGAGCCCGACAGCGGCTTCGACCTCAGATCCGCGACACTCCTTGAAGCGAAGAGCAGCCGATAACCCGATTGCTTGGAGAAAAGTTGCAGGGCGCCCGAAACGGACTGTGAAGGAATATTGAAGCGATGATCTTCGGCATTGGCCTGAACGGTCGAGCAGGCGATTGAAACAAGCGCGCAGGTCGCAAGTAGAGAATGCGAAGAATCGGATAAACGGCGTCGCATGGAATGTGATCCCCCTGTTTCACCTCTCCATCTGTTGTCGTTCTTTTTTGCTCTCCCCCATTCTGACGGATAGTCTCATGGCTCCCCCCACAAGCCGGTCTAAAAATTATTGAATTTTTGTGACTGGACATGTGCCTGCGCAATCGCTTCCCTTGTGGGCAGGAGGGGATCGGCTTTCCGACAGGGGACGAGACGTGGGCGATCCATCAGAAAAAATCCGATGGTTTCAAGAAGTGATCCTGCCCTGCCAGGGGCTGGTGCGCGGCCGGCTGCGCAGGATCCTGCCTCAACATGTCGATCTCGATGACATACTCGCTGAAGTTCTCACCCGCGCTTATGCCGTCGAGGACTGGCGCCAGATCCGCAATGGACTTGCGTTCATGCATCGGATCGCACGCAACCTGCTGGTCGACCAGGCTCGCAGGGATGCCATCATATCCTTCGACTATATGGCCGATCTGGAAGATCTGGGCAGAACGGTAAGCTACGATGGCATGCTCAACGCGCGTGATGAGTTGAGAAGACTGGAAAAGCTTGTGCAAAAGCTACCGGCACAGCAGAAACGCGCATTCATTCTTAGAAGGGTTGAAGGATATTCGATAGCGGATGTGGCAGCGGAGATGGGTTTGTCCGTCTCTACAGTAGAGAACCATTTGAGCCGGGCGCTCGCTCATATTGCCCGAGGAACGATGGACAACGAAGATCATGACGTCGAACAACCTTCAACCGGACAAAGTGCAGCGCGAGGCGATCGAGGCGCAAGCCGCGCGTCTGGTCGTCCTGCTTGAAAGCAGCACCGATCCCACCGATCCCACCGATCGTGATGCTGCCCATCGCTGGATCGCAAGCCATCCCTACCACGCCGTCGCCTACGCATCCGCTGCGGATATTTGGAAGAAAGGCGAACGCATTCGTCTGCGCGCTAACGAACAAGGCTTGAACGAAGAAGGTTTGGCAGCGGAAGCTGGCGAGGCACCTATTCAATCGAGCGGCGTGTCCGCTGCTCGCGCACCCGTCATGTCCCGTCGCGCGGTCACGACTGCCATGCTCAGCGCCGCAGCGGCAGCCGTTGCCGGTGTGGGAATTGCCAGACATTTTGCGCTTTTTGGTGACCATCGCATCACGAAGAAGGGACAACGCGAGATCGCCCGCCTGACAGATGGCTCATCCATCTCCATGAACGGAGACACCAGCCTCGATGTCTTGATGGACGGGAACAGCCGCAAGGTCCGGTTGCTGCGTGGCGAAGCCATGTTCGACATCGCCAGGGATGAGAAGCGTCCCTTCTTCGTCGACCTTGGAGACAGCGAAATCAGGGTTTTGGGAACCAAATTCAATATTCGGCGCAAGGAAGGCGTTACGGAGCTGGCCGTCACTGAAGGGGTGGTGTTGGTGACGAATGAGGGCGCTGCGCCAGTCAACGTACATGCGGGTTCATCGGCGGTCATTCGACCAGGCATTGCCACGACACTCATCCAGGACCCCGCGCTGGTACGCGAGCGCGTGGCTTGGACCGAAGGCTTTCTGGAGTTCGAGGAGAAACCGCTTGATGAGGTCGTCGAGGAATTCAACAGGTACCGGGCCAACCCGCTGGTCATAGGTGATCCCCGGATCGCGGGAACTTTGATTACCGGACGGTTCGGGCTTGGAGAAAGCGACGAATTCGTTTTGGCCCTGGAGAGCAGTTTCGACATCAAGGCCTCGAAGGGCGGCAACGGATCAATTGTTTTGCAAGCCAATTAGCCGTTTGCAGAATGTCCATTATGGGATGTCTTTTTCACCTTCCCAGGACTGATTTGGGTCGGTTTTAACTAGCGCCGGGTGACGGATTCTTGCCATCTTTCATAAAAATCAGTCGATCGTCGAAATCGTTAAAGCCGGTCGTTCTTAAAAAGATATTTTTTTAGAGCGCCTAGAAAGATAGCCAATTCCGTAAAGTTTCTCTCAATCCATATTTCTTTCAGGCGGATACAATTTTCCGACCGGCTACGATCGTGATGCCGCACAGGATGAGAGCCGCAGTCAGATGCCCCAGAAGATCCACCACAGACATCCCAATTGGATGGCAGAAGGCCAGCAGCGCGAATGCCATGAAACCGATGCCCATGCCTGACAGGGCCAATGATCGGGCGGGTCGCAGCGATCCAGTTCGCCGCAGCGCCATGATGGCGATGGCGATCATGGGCAGACCGGCCGTCATGACGAAGGTGAAACAATAGCTTCCCTGGCCGATCGCTCCCATTGGATGACGCGACACGCCAATGCCGATGATCGCCAGCGCGAGCCAGGCGGCAAGCGCGACTATGGTCCAAACCGGCATACGCACCGCCTGCCCTGCCACGCTTGAGGACAAGGCCGCCCCGAACACCGCAAGCCCGAGCGAGAGGGACAGGATGATATTGGCGGCGGCGACCCATGCCAGCGGCCCAGACCAGTCGGTCGCCTCTCGATGCAACAAGGTCGTGGTGATGTAACCAAGACTCAGCGCAACCGGTGTCCAGCCCAGTGCCCTCATCCAGGCCGGCGCAACGCGCCGCACCGGCCGTGCGTCTCTGGCGAGGCCTGCGATCAACATGTCATGATCACTCATCTGTCTGCTTTCCAATATCTTTCAGCTTCGCATAGGCGCGATGCAGCAAGGACTTGATCACCGGCACTGATAGCCGGCTTTCGCCCGCTGCATCATCGAGCGACATCTCCCGCAGCTTCACCATTTCCACGACCATCCGCTGCCGTTCCGGTAAAAGCCCCAGCAGACGCCCCAGTTCCTGTCCGGCTTCGGCGGCTTCCATGGCGGCCATGGCGCCGCCATCCGCTACCTCAGCTAGCATCATGTCTCCGCTCACCTCCCTGTCACGCGATCGGCCCTGTTTGCGAAGCATGTCGATCGCCCGCGCCGATGCGATGGCGACCACCCATGGCAGGAGCGGTCGGCCGGGATCATAGGTGTGTCGCAATCGGTGAATCGACAGTAACGTGTCCTGCACCACATCCTCGACGCTCGCCTGATCGAACAGCCGTCGTCGCGCGCAGGCTCGGACGGCCGGGACCAGCGCCCGCAGGACGAGAGCATAGGCACGCTGGTCACCGTCCTGCGCACGGCGCATCAGGTCGGGCCATGCTTCTGATGAAGGCAGGTCGCCGCGCATCAGGACGTCAGGCAATCCCGGCCCGCTGCATTCGGCATTGCACCATCATGTCAGCCCTTGTCACCTGCGGCCTGTTCGAGCGCGGCGACCGCCATATTCACGTCCAAAACCTGCGGTAGGATGACCGGATCGCCACCCTTTGCCGGATAGATGAGATAGAGCGGCAGTCCAGAACGTCCAAGCCTCATCATGGCATCTTCGATGCGAGCATCATAGTTGGTGGAGTCCGCGACCATATAGCTGGTTCCAGTACGGCGGACGGCATTTTTGAAGGCGTTGGTGGACAGAACGGCCTTCTCATTCACCTTGCAGGTAAGGCACCAGGCGGCTGAAAAATCCACGAAGACCGGATGGCCAGCAGCGCGCTCCTGCACTACCCGCTCAGGCGACCAGGCGACGGGCTTTACCTCAGCCGATGACGTCGTGACTGCGCCAGTCTGTGCCGTGTCGCTCTTGTTGCCCGCATAGAGAACGCTGCCAGGTAGCGCTCCGACCAAGGCGATCGCGCCAAGGCCCATGGCAGCGGCGCCATAAAGGCCGCGCGACGACCTACCGGCCATGCCGCGCCGTTGCGCCATGCCGAACAGCCAGCAAGTGAATCCAAGCAGCAGCGCGCACCCCAGCAGGAGGGCAAGGCCCGCAGAACCCGTCTGGAGTGAAAAGACCCAAAGTAGCCATGCCGCCGCGCCCAGCATCGGGAAGGCGAGCGCCTGTTTCAGCACCGTCATCCACGGGCCGGGGCGCGGCAGGCGACGCGCCAGGCCGGGGCTGAAGGACAGGATCGTGAAGGGGGCGGCGACTCCGACCGCCAGCACGGCAAAGATGGCGAGGGCGGCTAGCGGCGGCTGGACGAGGGCGAAGCCGATGGCGCCGGCCATGAACGGGCCGGCGCAGGGCGTCGCCACCACGACTGCCAACGCCCCGGTCAGTGCAGCGCCCATCAGACCATCTTCTCCGTCCAGATTCTGGCCGATGCGTTGCAGGCCGATGCCGATTTCAAACAGGCCCGTCAGGTTCAGCGCCGCGCCGAGCAGCGTCAGCATCAGTAGTCCAACGACGAGCGGCGATTGCAACTGAAAACCCCAGCCGACAGCCTGGCCGCCAGCCCGCAGCGCGATAAGGATGCCGGCCAGCGCCAGCATGGCAAGGAGGGTGCCGGCGAAGAAGGCGACACCCTCCCGACGCATATGGTGAGGATCGCCACCCTGTCGCACAAGGCCGAACGCCTTGAGCGAGATGATCGGGAAGACGCAGGGCATCAGGTTGAGGATCAGTCCGCCCAAAAAGGCGGACAGGATGGCGACGAGCATGGCGAACCTCGCGAGGGAGATGTGCGGGGAAAGGAGATGGATCGAAGGGCGCGGATCAGCCCTGTTTGGCCTTCCATGCGCGGACCGCCGCCATCGTCTTTTCGATATGGGCCTGCGGATTGCGATCGGTATAGCTCAGCAGGATCGTACCGTTGGGGGCGATAACGAACGATGTACGATCAGACAGCATGGACTTGCCGGGAATCTGCATGGTCGTTTCGTATTTTGCGGCGATCTTCGCACCAGGATCGGCGGCGACGGCGAACTTGTCGCGGCATTCGGATTTGGAAAATTCCGCCACACGCTCGACATTGCCGGCCGTCACGCCGACGACACGCGCACCCAGCTTGTTGAAATCATCGCTGGCTTCGGCAAACAGATGGGCTTCCACCGTACAGCCAGACGTGAAGGCCGCCGGGAAGAAATAAAGGACGACCGGGCCTTTCTTGAGCGACTGTTGCAGGTTCAGGTTGAAAGGCTTGCCCCCCAGTGCCGCGCCTAGCGTGAAGTCCGGAGCCTTGGCTCCTTGGGCCAGAGCGGCAATACCCTGCGTCGGCGCGGCGGCCATAAGCCCCAAGCCCAGCATCAGCGCGAAAGTCTTGCGGATAGTCATCTGCGGTCCTCCAAATCGAAAAGGGGTGGAGGATGACCCTTCGGCCACCTTCCACCCCGATGTTCGCTCGCCGATGACGAAAAGTTGCAGTCCAAAAAACCGTGACGCGATTTATTTTACCGGTGGCATGAGCTTGAGCTTCCGCGATCAGTAAGAGCCGATGTCATGATCGTGCCAATCATCGCGCAGAAGGCCTTCATGTTGGCCATTGCCCCACCGTCACGCGCGAAGTTGTGGGCATTTGCGGCGAGATCTGGATGCCCATAATGGAAAAGCAGACTGGCAGCACCTAGGAACGGAAAATCGGCGACTGAATGACTGACGAGGGTCGCTTTAACTGGCCCCGCCTATCGCTCCTGGCGTCAGTGCCAAAGCGAGCAGAATGAGGGCAAGGCCGATATAGGCCCAGATGCCCATGCCCCGCCAGGCGAGCCCCATCGTGCTACCTTGAGCACGCGAGGCTTTTGCAAGCCTCATGGCGTATATCATTGCCCCGGTCACGGCCATGGCCGTCAATGCTGCTCCGAACAGGAACCAGAGGGCCTTGGTCCAGATGCCGCCGAATGTGCCGAAATGCAGCGGATCTGCCATTTCCGAGATCCGCTGATGCACGTCGAGGTTGCGGCCGTCGAGTCTGGTAATGACCTTGCTGGTTGCTGGATCGATGGCGAGAGCATTTGCGCGATCCCGCACCAGCCAGGCGGAGGACTGGCCCAGAAGAACAACGCCATTGTCCTTCATGAACCGGATTTCGCGGATGTCGAGCGCCGGATCGGTCCGTCGCGCAATGGCGACCAGTCGATCGAGCCTCTGTCCAGTCGGGATCGGGCCGGCAGCGATTTCGGGTAGCCTTGGCACGGCCGCATTGCCGCCCAGCGTCTCCACCAGATACCAGATGCCCGTCAGCGCGATCAGGGCCACGAACCACAGGCTCCAGAGGCCAAGCAGTCTATGAAGGTCGCCAGTCAGGCGACGACCATCGCCGCCGCGTGGCATGCGAAAGAAGCCTCGCCACCATTTCTTGTAAGTGACCACGCCCGATACCAGCGATACGGCCAGCAACAGCGCGAGCGAACAGACGAGCGGAATACCGATCTTGGTAGGCAGCATCAGATGGCGATGCACCTGTCGCAGGAAACGGTGGACATTGGCCCAGCTGTGTCGGCCGGTCACCTGCGCGGTCCAGGGATCGACATAGATGCGCTCGGGCGCACCCTTGCCATGATCAATCCAGGCTTCAACGGTGAACCAGGGATCGATCGGCGCATAGAGTGTCTGGAGACGCGCATCGGGGGCTGCGCGGGCGGCGGCATCCGCCCACGCCCCCCAGGACGCGACCGGTTCGGCCCGTGGTGCAACGCGCATGGCGGGCGTAACGAGCCAGTCGAACTCATGCGCGAAGACTGCCAGCGTGCCGGTCGCCAGGATGAAAGTCAGGAAGATCGACAATTTGAGGCCGATCCAGCTGTGCACCACCCACCAGAGCGAGCGTCCCTTCTTGCCCTGCGCCTTTGCCATGATCAGAAGTTGAAGCGCAGTTCAGCGAGGAAGGTTCGCGGTTCGCCGGGAAAATGGCCGCTTTGTGCCGAGAAGCCCGATGCGGCGTAGACCTTGTCAAAGATATTGTCGACGCGCAGCATCAGTTCGGCAAAACCCAGCCCCTTCGTCAGCGAAGCGTCGAATATGGTGTAGGGCTTAACCGCCTGCCCCGAAAGACTGATGCGTCTCGAAACATGTTCGCCGCCAAAGGCGATGGCGGTGTCGATCGCGGGCAGCTGATAGCGGGTCCAGAAGCCAAGCTTGTGCTTTGGCGCATTGGCGAAGCGATTGCCCACGGCGTTGGTGATCGCCTGTCCCGCGATGGTCCCGGTGATCTTTGTGTCGTTGAAGCCATAGTTGACGAGCGCGACCCAGTTGGGGGTAATGTCGGTCGACAGATCGATCTCGAAGCCCTTGGCTGTCACTTCGCCGATCGGACGCAACTGATCCTGGCCATTAACGGGTGGCAGGCTGGCATCGGCCTGAAGGATGTTCTTGCGCACGATGCGATAGGCGGCGACATTGGCCTGTAACCGGCCGTCGAACAGATCGGTCTTGATGCCCCCCTCGAACTGGTCGCCGGTCACAGGGGCGAAAGGACCGCCGGCATCGATCGTCTGGCTGGAAGCACTCTGCGGTTCAAAGCTCTGCGACCAGCTGAGATAGACCGAGACATCGCGGCGCGGTTTGAAGATTGCGCCAGTGCGGAAGGTTATGTCGTCATCGGTGTAAAAGCGGTTGCCGACCACCCCGTCCTCGAACCTGTCATAGCGAACGCCGCCCACCAGCATGAAGGCATCGGTGAGGCTGATCTGGTCCTGCAGATAGGCACCCTTGCGCTTCGTGCGCGTGTCCGTGACGGTAAAGGGCAGCAGGGCGGCCCGTGCCACGTCGCGCGCGCTGTTGGTGTAGACCGTGAGGGGAGTGACGCCCGCGCGCAGAATACGGCTATTGAGCACGCTCGTCTCGTCATACCAGTCCGCGCCGGTTTGCAGCTTGTGTTCCATGCCGAGCAGGTCAACACGTGCGGTCAGGTTAGCGGAGAAAGACAGGCCATCGACGTCGCGGATCTGGTCGCGAAACTCGCGGGCGACAAGGTCGGTGCTACCCGCGACGAAGCCGCGCGGTTCGTGATATTGCTGGGTTTCGGTCGCCTTGAAATAGCGCACCCCGGCGTCGAACGTCACCCGATCGCCGATGGCCGTGGCATAGCGCGCCTGATAGGCCTGCGATTTGAGGTGCAGGAAGTCGGTCGGTTCGTTTGCATTCCAACGGATATTGCCCAGAAAATTGCCGTCATTGTCGGTCAGTACGCCGCGCAGCCGGTTAGCTTGCAGGTCATTATCGTAGATCGTGGCCTGAAGCGTCAGCTTGCCGCCCTCATTGGTCTTGATCGCAACGGCACCGTCCCCGATCAGGGAGACATTCTTCGTGTTGATGCGATAGGGGTTCGATGCCTCGTAGAAGCCGCCGAGGCGGTAGGTCATGATGCCAGCATCGTCGATCGGGCCGGTTGCTTCGGCGGAGATGCCGCGACGGTCGTAATTGCCGGCGGTCGCGACGAGCCGCATGCCGGTCTTGTCCTCCGGCGTCTTCGACACATAGTTGATGATGCCGCCCGGCGATCCGGGGCCAAAGAACAGGCCGGCAGGCCCCTTCAACACTTCGACCCGCTCGATGTTGAACAGCTGCGGCACGGAAAAGCCGATGAACGGGTTGCCACGCATGCCGTCATAGAAGGACTGGTCTTGCCGGAAGCCGCGGAAAGTGACGCCGGCATAGCTGAAGAAGCTGACGCCGGAAATGTTGCGGTAGATGTCGGTCGCGTCGCGCGCGCCCTGATCGGCGAACAGATCCTTGTTGATGACCTGCACGGCTTGGGGGATGTTGAGCGGATCTTCCGCCGTCTTGCCGACAGTAGTGGTTTCCGTGCGATAGAGCCGCTGCGCGCGTCCGGTGACGATGATCTGGTCGGCATTGCCGGCTTCGGGCGCCGCAACCGGCGCCTCCTGAGCCGAAGCGACGGACGCGCAAAGGCAGACAGACGCCAGCAGCGCCGCACGAAAAATGGACAAAGCGACCCCCCTATCATTCGATTCGCTAATGAGAGTTATTCGCGCTACGCATGACGGCTCAGGGATGCAAGCCAATAGCCATATCCGGCCACGATTGATCGTCCAACAAGATGGGAAGCGGACCGGCCGCACCTGGAGCCGAAATATAGGCGGCTGAGTGGCGAGGATGGTTCGTACCCGGTATGACACGAGGCAGAATTCATCATCATGCGGACAGCAATTACACACACGAAATAAGCCTTTACTCATGAAAATCATTGCCCTCTTCTCAGTTGATAAATGGAGGGGATGGAGATGCATCAAACACGGCGTTGGATTCTGGGCGCCGGGCTTGCCGCCGCGGCAACGCCGTCACTGGCCGGCACCGGTCGCCCCAATCAACAGTTTCCAGCATTACGGCTGGACAAGGTGCTTCCTCCTGCCAGCTTTGTCGGCGACTGGGCGTCTCTGACGGCCGGCTACAGTGCGCCCGATTGGTTCCGCGACGCAAAATTCGGGATCTGGGCGCATTGGGGGGCTGCATCAGTTCCTGCCGCTGGCGATGACTGGTATGCCAGAAACATCTACCTGCAAGGACATCCCTCCTACGACCATCATTTGAGGAAATACGGGCACCCTGCAGACACCGGGTTCATGGAGATTCAGAACAGATGGCGGGCGGAGCGCTGGGATCCAGCGGAGTTGCTCGACCTCTATAAGCGGGCTGGCGCGCGCTACTTCATGGCGATCGCCAATCACCACGATAATTTCGATTGTTATGCCTCATCCTTCCATCCCTGGAATTCGACGCGCGTGGGCCCGCGCAAGGATATCATCGGCATATGGGAAAAGCTCGCTCGAGAGCGCAGACTTCGCTTTGCAGTGTCGAACCATTCCGGACATGCGTGGCACTGGAACCAGGCCGCTTATGGCTATGACGCCGAAGGAAGCCGACGCGGGCAGCGTTATGATGCAGCGAAGCTGACCAGGGCAGCCGGGCGAGGCACCTGGTGGGAGGGGCTTGACCCTCAACTGCTCTATACCGGACCGAGCATGGCGATGCCCGATGGCATCGGCTCGGTCGCAGAGGCGAATGCCTGGCACGCCGGTACCGACGGATTGTGGAATGAGGGCGTGCCATCCGATCCCAAATTCGTGCGGCGCTGGGCGCTACGTTGCCGGGAACTGATCGACAAATATCGGCCCGACATGTTGTATTTTGACAATCACGACCTCCCGCTGCAGCAGGCCGGGCTCGACATGGCTGCCTATTTCTACAACAGGAGCATGGAGTGGAACGGCGGCCGGCTGGAAGCTGTGGTCACGGCCAAGGAAACACCGCCACAGCGTCGGATGGGCCTGGTCGATGTCGTCGAGCGCGGCCAGAAAAGCTATATAGATCAGTATCCCTGGCAAACCGAAACATGCCTGGGCAACTGGTTTTATGGCGAGCAATATCTTCGCGAGAACCGGTACAAGACGCCCGCCAAGGTTATTCATACGCTTTGTGACGTGGTGTCCAAGAACGGTAATCTGATGCTGAGCGTGCCGATCCGCGGCGATGGCACCATCGATGAAAAGGAAAGGCAAATTGTTGAAGAGATCGCGACGTGGATGGGGCTCTATGGCGAGGCGATCTACGGCACCCGGCCCTGGCGTGTGCATGGGGAAGGAACATCGGCTCGAGACGCGGGCGCCTTTTCCGAGGGCGGTCCGGCATCGACTTACACCTCTCGAGACATCCGCTATGTTACGCGCGACCGCGCGCTTCACGCGCTCGTTCTGGGCTGGCCCGCAGATGGAGTTGTCCACATGACGCTGCTGGGCAGTTCCAACCCGGTTGGTAGAGGAGAGGTCCGCCGCGTTACCTTGCCGGGAAGTGACCAGCCATTGCCCTTTACGCGATCTGCTGGCGCACTCGACGTCCATGTCCCAGCCGCAGCCCAAAACCCGATCGGGCTAGCCTTAATCATCAATGGCGCTGGACTGATAAGCTGACGCTGAACATGTCTGGCGGTAGCCTTGGAGCATATCGGTGTTGCGCGCGAGCATGTTTGAACGGGACGAAAAAGCTGAAGCCGACCTTCCGCACCTAGGTAGCCCAAACGCGCCGTCAAATGACTTTGATGGGTCGTCATTTCATCGCCGGCATGCCCAGCAAGTGTCAATCGGCGTGCAAACGGGCCTGAACCGCCCCGGGTTTGCCGGAGGCTATTTGGTTTAAGTTACGCAGCCATGGGGACGTCGTCCAGCATGGCGTAGTACAGTTCCTCAGCTTCAGCCGGCGGGATATTGCCGATGGGTTCGAGCAGG